>NZ_LWGE01001347.1:0-2997 GCF_001635315.1 Oleiphilus sp. HI0123 | reverse complement strand
TAGTCGCTCAGATCAATCGTTTTGCGATCTTACTTCTACCAATAATTTTCCTACTACTACCCTTATTCAAAATACTTCCTGCACTGCTGGCTTGGAGAATGCAGTCTCGCGTTTATCGCTACTACGACCGCCTACACGAAATTGATCTACGTTTGGCTGAGAAAGGTACAAAGCCAATAAATGAGGAAGAGAGGCAAGTACTGGCTAATGAGCTTATTGATATAGAAGTCGGATTACGCTGCGAATCACTGCCTCTTAAATACCGGGAAAGTGCCTATACTGCTGTACAACACGTGCACTTGGTTCGAAGCAGGCTTTAAGGTTTTACTTTGCAGAGGCTTTGCTTGCACGAGACTTGTGAGTCGATAGCTCTGTAGTTTGCTCTAACCACAAAAGCGTGTCGTAGTAAGGAACCAAGCGATTAACATAAGCCGGAGAAATATCCTTCATGGCACCAATCGTACGAACCAAAAGGCGCTGAGGATTGAGAGGCCCTGCATTTTCCGGGTCTTCCTTGATCACTTGCCGAACCATATTTTCGGTGATCACCTTACCCAATTGCTCACGATAAAACTGTAGCGACTTTAGCTCTTTAGCGCGCTCTTGAAAGTCTTTCGCAGCATTGATCTTTATTTTCTTTTCACTACCTTGCGTAGCAGAAGGCTTGTCCTCAAGTCCTTCGTCAAAGCCCTCGTCAAACAACAGGGCATCCAAACCCAATGAGCTCTGATCTATTGCGCTTACATCAAAACTATTAATACGTTCTATCAAGCCTTTAAAAACTGAGTCTGATCTGCCGTCCTGCTCCTGGGGCGCCTCAGTTTTTTCAGCGTCCTCATGCTGCTTAACCAACAATGCTTGTAAGTCTGTCAGGCCTGATTCAATTCGTGGAAGCAAGCTTTCCTGAATATTGTCAGAACGCTGATCTGCTCTAGCCAGCAATGAAGAAAGGCGCTGAAAATGAAATGCAGCCACACCGCTCTGACAAGTATTTTCGAGCCGCGCCAAAGCTTCCTTTAGCTGGTCAAAGGTGGAATTCATCTTAATCTGTCACCAGAGCCGAGCCAAGTGGGGCTGTATCTTCTTCAGCACCTAGAGGCTTAGTCACTTGTCGCCCTTTGGGAACGGGTGCCATTTCTACACGCCGATTCTTCGAGCGACCATCACGGTCTACATTGGAAGCAACAGGTTGCTGATCTCCAAAGGCAGCAGCAAACACCCTTTCTTTGGGCATCCCCTCTTCTATCAAAGCTCGCGTCACGGTTAGAGCCCTCTGAGCAGAAAGCTCCCAGTTATCCTGATATCGATTGTTGCCTTTTTGAATGGGAAGATCATCTGTGAAACCACTCACCATCAGCAACTCGTCACGCTCTCCCAGGTAAACTTCAAGAGGAGCCACCAGAGTGCTTAAGAGCTCACGCCCTTCAGACTGTAACTGGTCTGAGTTCAGCGAAAACAAGACACTGCCGCTGATGCCAATTTTGCCATCACGCAATGTTACTCGCCCGGAAGAGAGAGGGTCTGCCAAAGCTTCTTCCAATGCCATTCTTCGCTGTTCTTCAGCCCTGCGCTTTTCAACTTCTTCGGCAAGCGACTTTGACAATTCTAACTGATAGCCCAATACCCAGATCAGCAACAGCACAAAAACGCCGACTAGCCCGGACATTAAATCGCCAAAAATCGCCCAAATAGGAGGGCTTTCAGCATTACTCTCATCTAACTCATGCATACCAACACCCCAGCTTAAGCAGACTCAGTGGATGACTGTTCATAAGCCTGTTTCATTGACAGTTCACGCAATTCTTCAAACAAAGCTTTCTGGGACAAAACACTATGATCAATTACTTCTCTAGCCTGGGAAACGTAATAACCAAGCTGCTCATTGCTGCGTTCACTCGACTGCTCCAGAGCTGATTCGATGCGCTGTAAACTCTCACCAAGCAGTTCATTCGATTCACTAAACTGCTGGCAGGCCTTACCAAAAGCATCACCCAAACTGGCAATATCGGTAGTGCTTGCCGCAGCTTCGACCACGATGTCTGAGAGTTTGTTAACTTCAGCATCGATATGCTGGTCAAAACGAGAGCTGATGTTGTCTAGCATGCTACTAGAGGTTTCGACTAATGAAGCAATCGCTTCTCTTTGCTGGCTGGATGACTCGGATAAGGAGCCTGACAAGCCATCAAGCTCAGCCATAATTCGCTGACGCTCTTCTAACAAGTGGTTGTCACGCTCCATGTTGTTACTGATTTCTTCACGTAACTTGGAGATTACCTCCGCAGCAACCTTTGGTGTTTCAGACGCGGTTTCAATCAGCTCTGTCATGGGTTTCTCAATCGTTTCTGACAATTGGGCAACTTGCTGCGATAAGCTTTGTTGTAGCTTATTCATCGTCTCGGCAGCAGCGTTTGCACGACCTGCCTCTTCATCTCGCAAGCTGCTCAATTCTTCACGCACACTCGCCGCTAAGCCATTCATTCGACTATCCAGTTCGTGCAACCAACGTGACTCATCTTCACGACGTGCGATCAGTAAGTTATTGGATTCAGCGAAAAGACCCGCTAGTTCAGCCAATAGCTTCTCTGACTTCTGCTTGGTTTGCTCATCCATTAGCTGCTGGCTGTCACTTAGCTTCTCAACCAGCTCAGCTTGCTGAGCCAACATTTTGTCAGCACGGTTCTGCCAATCAAGACTGATCCCCTCAGACATAGCCCCCAAACGATCTGTCATTTCCGTAAATTTATCAGCAACCTGACAACTTGTTTCAAGCTGAGCTTGTGTAAGCTGATTTAGCTTGTCAGCAACGTCTTGAGAGGCGCTGTGTAAAGAAGCAGAACTCTGCGTCTGCGTATCAATCATCGCCTGTTGCCAAACTGTCTGTCGAGCTTTTTCACTTTCGAGATTTTGGCTATCTCGCTGCGCCAAATTCTGGTTCAAGCTTTCTAACATTGTCTGCGTTTTAGCGTCAAAGAGCTCACTGTATTCACTCAAGGTTTG
>NZ_LWGE01001346.1:0-2037 GCF_001635315.1 Oleiphilus sp. HI0123 | reverse complement strand
AGGTGTGTCTCCATCTCTTCCTCTGTGCAGCGAAGCGCCCGGTGTCCTCTGTGGTTCTTCGGTTTATCCCTTAAAGATCAAAACACAAAAGACGGTTCACCACAGAGGGCACAGAGCGGCCTGCGGCCTACACAGAGAAAAGATAAAAACAGAGAAAAGATAAAAGCCTTTTTAGGTGTGTCTCCATCTCTTCCTCTGTGTAGCGAAGCGCTCGGTGTCCTCTGTGGTTTAAGTTCTTTTCGCTTTTACCTTTAAGTGCAAAACCCCTATAATGCCCAGCCATAGAATCAACCACTAAAAAGTCTAATTCGTGTCTATCAAATCTAAGCTTCTCAGCACCCTTGTAATGTCCCTTTCTCTTGTTATGGCTGCCTCGGTAAACGCTGCGCCATGGATTGATGTAGGTGACCTTAGGCTTCGAAATAATCTTCAGCTACTCAATGATGCAGAAGTGATCGATATCTCTTTAACGACCTGGCCGCTTATGTGGGCGGACGTAAAAAGTGCATTAGCAGAAGCTGATCATTCGAAGCTCAATTCAGCGCAAAAAACTGCGATTAGAGAATTACGCTTTGAGCTACGTAAGCAGACTAAGTCCGGTATTAAAAAAAGCCTTGAAGTGACAGCGGGCAGTGCTAGGCCATTATTAAGAGATTTTGGTTCTTTCCAGCAAGAAAAAGGAGAGATCCATAAAACAATGGAGGGTGATAGTGAAAGCTTTGCCTTCAGGCTTCAAGCTAATGTCATGACAGATCCTGGTGATGATGCCGTCCAGACAGACTTTTATGGCTCCTATTTGGCTGGCGTGCTGGGCGGTCGTGATGGCAACTGGGTATTGGGTGTTGGCGCAGTCGATCAATGGTGGGGCGCGGGTTCTCAGTCGAGTTTGATCCTGACAAATAATGCCGAGCCGGTACCGAGCGTATTCTTAAGAACCAAGCAGGGGCAGCGTTTTGATACACCTTTGCTCTCGTGGTTAGGAGAGTGGCAATTTGTATCTTATATTGGTCAGCTAGAAAGTAAGCGCACAATACCTGAGGCAAAACTTACTGGCATGCGTTTTACCTTTAGGCCGTTGAAAGGTCTTGAGTTTGGACTATCCCGTGCGATGCAGTGGGGTGGAGAAGGGCGTGATGAAGACTTGTCTACCTTCTGGAAGTCGCTTACTTCGCAGGGTGAAAATACAGCCAAGCAAGCGGGGAATCAGTTGGCTGGCTTCGATGTACGTTATGGCTTTGCATTGACTGATACGCTGGGTGCGGCCTTCCACGCACAAACAATTGGTGAAGACGAAGCGGGCTATATGCCATCGCGACGCACCCATCAAGCGGGCGTTCAACTTTCCCAAACACTAGAAGATAGCGCTTTCCTAAAGTACGAGTTGGAATACGCAAATACCATTGCGGATGGCTTTGAGACAGTATTTTATAATACCACCTATGAACATAGTCTTTATGAAAGTGGCTATCGCTATCATGGGCGTACGCTTGGTGCTAGTTTTGATAATGACTCAGAGGTTTTGTCCTTCGGGATGAGTCTTCAAAATGGTGATGGTTCGCTTTGGAGTGCGCGTGCCAGCTATTTACAGTTAAATGAAGATGGTGGCGTCAGAGGAAATGGGGTTTCTCTGAGTGCTCAATCACTTTATATGGCGGAATTTTATCACCAGTGTTTCATCTTTGATGGCCGTTTCAAAGCAGGGCTGACTTACCTAAGTAAAGACGTTGATACAGCGTTTACGTATGTAGAGCGCTTAGCTGCTTCGGTCTCATGGGAGTATCGATACTAGGGCTTGTGAAGTGTAAAAGCAGGCCTGTCATGCTATTATTCGCTTAGTCTAACGACAAGGCTTTTACCAATGATTATCAAGGAGGATAAGAGAATGGATAAAACAAAAGTGGACGATATGCTAATTCAAATGATACAGCCCAAACTCGAAGAGATTGAAACCCGCTTCTCAAACGGTGAGGGCCTAAGTAGTGAAGATATCAATACACTGCTGCTTAAGTCGCAATATAATCATATCAATCATTTAGA
>NZ_LWGE01001345.1:0-1679 GCF_001635315.1 Oleiphilus sp. HI0123 | reverse complement strand
TCTGGTGATGGCTTTGTATAACTTCTTTCTTTTTTTGCGACTTAGAGATAGTGCTTACCTGTTCTACGTTTTGTACGTGATTACCTTTGCTGTAGCCCAGATGTCCCTGACGGGCTTTGCTTACCAATTTATCTGGCCAAACTTTCCGGTATGGAATGAGCAGAGTATGGCGGTAATAACGCCCTTAATCGTGACATCGGGGATGGTATTTGTATCGAACTTCCTTAAATTGCAGAATAATCACCCGTACTTGAATCGTATTGTCTATTTGCAGGCTTGGCTTGGAATCGTGTTGGCTTTCTTGAGCACGCTCTTACCTTATGCAGTCATGATTCCTTATGGTGCGGCTTTGGCGATCGTTACTTGTTCGTCTATTTTATTTATTAGTTACTATGTCACGATCAAATCGAGACAAAAATATGCGACGTACTTTTCGGTTGCCTGGAGTATGTTTCTAATTGGCACCGTTATATTGGCCATGAACAAATTTGGCTTACTGCCTAGAAATGGGCTAACGGAGTCTGCAGCGCAAATTGGCTCAGCTATTGAAATTATTCTCTTGTCTTTTGCTCTTGCGGAACGCTTGCATGACGCTACTTCGCGCCGTTTTAAAGCTGAAGCAGAAACCTTGCAAGTGAAGGAAAAGCTGATCGAGACCAAGCAGATGCAAAATGAAGCATTAGAGGTAGAAGTTGAGCAGCGAACCAGAGACTTACGACTGGCTTTAGAAAAGGTCAATAAATTAAACTCCGAACTTGAAGATCTATCAACACTTGATCAAGTCACCGGGGTTAGAAATCGTCGTTATTTTGATGAAATGATGGAGCGAGAGTTTCGTCGTGGCAGGCGAAATGGGCGAGAATTAGCTTTGATTATGATTGATTTGGATAATTTCAAATCCGTCAATGATACCTATGGTCATCAAGCTGGAGACCAGTGTCTGAAAACGGTCGCTTCTGAAGTGTATCGTTTGGTGAAACGCCCTCCTGATCTGGTTTGCCGTTATGGTGGAGAGGAGTTAGCTGTTGTCTTACCTGAGACCAAATTGGAAGGTGCTGTTTTGATAGGTGAGCGAATTCGGGCGCATATTGAAGCTTTGTGGATTGATACGGGTGATGAGCGTATTCAAGTGACAGCGAGTGTTGGCGTAAGTGCCTGCATGCCGAACGAGGAAAGCTCGACTCACGCTTTGGTTGAGATGGCTGATCAGGCGCTATACCAAGCTAAGCTTAACGGTCGAAACAGAGTTGAGCAAAAAGTTGGCTAAGACGGCGTGAAACTGCTTGATAGCTGTTTGTTTATACAGTATTTTGTATGAATGAAACTGTATATTGCAGAAAAGCCCAGTCTGGGGAAGGCTATAGCGCAAGCCCTACCTAAACCTCACCATAAAGCTGATGGCTGTATTTACGTCGGGCATTCCGATAAACGCCGCTGTGATGTAGTCAGCTGGTGTATCGGTCACCTTCTGGAGCAGCTCGAGCCAGATGCCTATGATGCATCACTTAAGAAATGGTCGCATGAAACCTTGCCTATATTGCCCGACCGTTTTCCTAGAGGTTGGCAGCTGGCGCCTAAAAAGCAAACCCGCAAGCAATACTCTATTCTAAAAAAGTTAGTCAAACAGGCTGATCACATAATTCATTGTGGTGACCCTGATAGGGAAGGTCAGCTACTGG
>NZ_LWGE01001344.1:0-4732 GCF_001635315.1 Oleiphilus sp. HI0123 | reverse complement strand
GTCATGGTTATTACCCATAACTTCTCCAATCTATAAATGCGTTGTTTTTGTGTGTTAATTTCGACGAATAAACGCCAAAGTCTGATTGTTTTGAACTCGCTCAACATGTGGATTTTGCCAATCGACAGCTTCGCCTTGTCCAATTACGAGCAGCCCTTTAGGGGCCAGCCTTTCTACCAGACTATTCAGAATGTTGTGTTTTAATTCCTTGCGGAAGTAAATCAGAACATTCTGGCAATATATCGTATCCATGTTTCTCAGAGGGCTTTTATCAACATCAATCATATTCGCCATCGAGAAACAGACTTTTTGTTTGAGCTCACTACCGACTCGATATATATCGGGGCTGAGTTGCTCAAAATACTGGTCAACCAATCTGCGATCTAGGTCCACCAGCTTACGAACGTTATATATACCTTCTCTAGCTTTACTAAGTACCGGAAGGCTTATATCTGTTGCAGTAACACCAAAGTTACTTAACGCTCTTTTTTCTTTCAGAAGCATTTGTTGGCAAAGCATCGCCAAGGTATATGGTTCTTCTCCGGAGCTGCAACCTACACTCCATATGTTTATCGCTTCGTTTCGAGATTTTCTGCGAATTTGATCAGTTAGATATTCGCAAAATAACTCCATCGACTCAGGATTTCGGTAAAAACGTGTCTCCTGAACCATCACTCTATCGAGCAAAGTGTTCCACTCGACGATGCCGCTTGGCTTGGCACATACTTTTGCGTAGTAGTCGTCAAAGCTAGCGCATGCAATCTCTCTCATTCGAATGATTAGATTCGATTGGAGAAGCGACCGGTGATAGTACGAGATGTACATCCCAGTTCGATCTTCAAGTAATGCTTGCCACTGATGAAACTGAGCATCAGTTAGCACAGGAAAAGGCGTTGATTCCCAGTTCATTCGTGACTCATTACCCGGATACTCGCATGCTTGTGCTACGTCAGGATTCAGTAGGGCTTCCATTGCGACTACCTACAGCCAATCAGCTCGCTTTATTACACGATACCTTCATCGTTGCCCTCAGAATACTCTGAGTCACCTTCGTCGGCAGGAAGCTTAAAGCCTGACACCGATGCTCGAAGCTGACTAGCCATTTCAGCAAGGTTACCGATAGATTTCGCTGTTGCCGTCGTACCTGATGAAGTTTGAGAGGTAATCTCTTGAATAACGTTCATCGTGTTAGAAATGTGACCCGCCGACAATGACTGTTGACGTGACGCGTTAGAGATATTCTGGATCAAGTCTGCAAGACTCATCGAAACTGTTTCGATTTCTTCTAGGGCAACACCCGCATCTTGTGCAAGTCGAGCTCCTCGTACCACTTCTGCCGTGGTGTGTTCCATCGAGATTACCGCTTCGTTGGTATCTGTCTGAGTGGTTTTAACCAGTGCTTCAATCTGCTTGGTTGCAGCAGAAGAACGTTCCGCCAGTCTCTGTACTTCGTCGGCAACAACCGCGAAGCCTCGACCTGCATCCCCAGCCATCGATGCCTGAATCGCAGCGTTCAAAGATAGAATGTTGGTCTGGTCGGCAATGTCGTTGATCAAGGATACGATATCCCCGATTTCCTGAGATGATTCACCCAAGCGTTTGATACGTTTTGATGTTTCTTGAATCTGCTCACGAATAGTGTCCATGCCGTGGATGGTATTTTGTACCACTTCAGCACCTTTCTTCGCGATGGTTACCGATCTTTCCGCAACCGAAGTAGACTCTGCAGCGTTAGATGATACTTGGTCGATAGACACCGCCATTTCGTTAACCGCGGCAGAAGCACCCGCAATTTCTTGCGCCTGATGCTCTGAAGATTCAGCCAGCTGCATCGCTGTGCCCTGTGTTTCCTGGGCTGATGAAGCAACCTGTAAGGCGGTATCACGAATAGCTTTTACCAAGCCACGCATTTGGTCGATCGCGAAGTTAATCGAGTCAGCAATTGCACCCGTGAAATCCTCGGTTACTGTTGCTTCTGTTGTCAGGTCACCATCAGCAAGGTCGGCAAGTTCATCAAGTAAACGTAAGATTGCGTTTTGGTTCTGTTCGTTCTGTTCTTCCGTCATTTGCAGACGATTTTGAGATTCGCGGTATAAGTACCAGCCAGCATAAACAATCAACATGATGATTAGCGCTAGAATGATATAAGCCGTATTCGGGTTAAAGAAGCGGTCATCAGCCTGGTTTTGGAACTGGTTCGATAGAGTAGATGTATCTTTTTTCAGTGCGATAGAATTTTCGAAGATAGAGTTAGCAGCGTTACGTACTTTGAATAGTTCGGGAGAGGTTTCAAGTATCGCTTTAACGTTACTGTCGACAAACTCAAAGAGCTCGGCGATCGCTTCAAGGCCGTAGATAGCATCTTCGTCAGTTACCTGAGAAATCTGCATAGCCTCATTGCCTTCAAACATGGAGTTCATTACACGTCCGAATAGTGTCGCATCTTCACCGAAGCGGTTGGCTGCAATAGCGGCATCTTCATCACCCGTAAGGATGTTGTTAACACTACGTACAATACGTTCTGCACGAAGAGACTGGCGTTCAGCAACTGAGATCTGGTCTGCGGGAGCATCGTTCTCAAGTAGAATCATGACCACGTCTTCATACTCAATCTGGAGCTGAGGAATGGTTTCGTTTAATGTTTCAGCGATCTGGTGCAGGGTCAAAACCGTTTCCTTGTTTTCCAGGATACGGTCAGCATTGCTTTTTACTGTTTTCCACAGGTCGGTTACACCGGCGTCATCAGCAAGGTTTGATGGCGGCAAGCCGGTTTCATCATTACCTTGGTTGATTAACTGTAGCTTGTTTTCAAAGTCATCTCTAGACTTCTTCAACTGATCAAAGGCCTCTTCTTTACCGGCAGCAGCTTCAGTTGCGTTCTTTGCGACCTCTTGAGACAGTACGCGCAAATCACTAGCGTGACTGGCATATTCGACATCGTGGTTACCGTCTCTAGTGATAAAATATGAAACAACTAAAAGCGAAATCAATAACACGATCAGCGCTGAGCCCACTAAAAGAATTTGTGAGTTGGCGCTCTGGTCTGTGCTAAATTTTCCAGATATGATTTTCATTTCCTGGCTCCCGGCCTTGTACGATCTAGTGTTTGTTTTTCAATTTACTGCTTTCAAATGATGAGCAGCGTTACTACCTGACTGCAACATCAAGAAACTTTTTATTGTTTGTCAGTGTGAAGGTATCAAATACATTCCATTGACTATTGTTCTTTTCAAATGCGCCTTTTATAAAAGGCTGGATTGACTTTTCTAATAGTGAGTTAGCATTCTTTTGAAAGCTATCAGCTGAAAAGTACTGCATGCCGTGAACGCTATCTACGACAAAGCCGCTAAGAATCTCACCGTGCTCGACGATTAAGACTCGTTTATCTCTGCTCTTTTTGGAGCTGGATTCAACATCAAAAAATAAGGCTAAATCCATGATTGGAAGTAGACGGCCACGTACGTTTGCTACACCAAGCATCCAGTTTCGTACACCTGGAACAGAGGTGTACTTGGGTAGGTGCAGGATTTCAGATACTGAACCCATTGGAGCAACGAACTGAGTGTTGGCAATCGTAAAGCCGATACCATTCCATAACTCTACAGCTTCGTCTTGCGCAGGCAGCCCCGCAGCGTACTTAACGCTACGGTTTACGATGTCAGCTAGAATATCAAAGGGGCTAGCTTGCTTGGCAGAAGATGCGCTCATGCTCTGTTAATACCCTAACCCAGCAATTCGTTGATAGTTTGAATCAGGCTACTTTCTGGCACAGGTTTTACAAGATATCCTTTGGCGCCTTGGCGTGTACCCCATACCCGGTCTGTTTCCTGGTCTTTTGTTGTCACGATAATTACCGGAATTTCAGCAGTTTCAGTTGCTCGAGTTAATTGTCGAGTGGCCTGAAAACCATTTAAACCTGGCATCACGACATCCATCAGGATTAGGTCAGGTTGTTCTGCTCTCGCAACAGCAACGCCATCAGCACCATTATCAGCGGTAATCACCTCATGATTGTTGCTTTCTAGAATGGTTGAAATTTTACGAATCTCTGTAGGCGAGTCGTCCACGATCAAAATGCGAGCCATAATTCCTCCTGGCAAAATACTACTCTTTGTAAACCGAAATAATTAGCTGACTTGGCTATTCGGCATATGGGTGCGAATAGTATTCAATAATTCATCTTTACTAAATGGTTTGGTTAAATATTGGTCTGACCCAACGATACGACCTTTCGCCTTATCAAAAAGACCATCCTTACTGGACAGCATTATGACGGGGGTAGACTTGAAGGCACTGTTATTTTTTATCAGCGCACAGGTTTGATAACCATCCAGCCTAGGCATCATGATATCAACAAATATTATATCGGGGTGGGAGTCTGCTATCTTAGCGAGCGCATCAAAACCATCTGTAGCGGTGATGACGGTACAGCCAACTTTTTTTAGCAGAGTCTCTGCGGTACGACGAATAGTCTTACTATCGTCGATAACCATAATTTTAAGGTTTTCGAAATTATCTTCCATTATCCAGCAGCCTAAGGCACTTGAAGAACAATTAGCGTCGGGTCTGACATGTCTTGTACGCGACGCACTACGATATTCCAAGCCTGAACTTGTCAAACCTGGTATTTACTTTTCACGGTCACGATACAAAATTCGGCGACCATTATTTCACTATAGACCAATATCTTAAAAGTGTTTGTTAATATCAAATCACGATTAATTTCATAAGC
>NZ_LWGE01001343.1:0-4837 GCF_001635315.1 Oleiphilus sp. HI0123 | reverse complement strand
CTCATGATGTCACGGCTTCTTCCTGGCAGTTTATAACGGATTGTGATGCCGATCTCGGCTGTCAGTTGGAGCAGGATGTTGCAGACTTGTGTGAGACTCAAGAAGAACATGATGTGAGCCAGTCTGGCAGAAATATTTGTTCTGCCGAGTTTTTTGAGCACTTGGGGGAGTTGAATAATACAGAGAACGATGCCCAGTTCGTTGGTTATATGCAGTACTTGGCAGATTCCTTGAATAAGTATGAAGTGAGTATTTTTGAAGACAGCTTGTTGTTATCTGCATCAATGCTCGAAAAAGATCTGATTGTTCGTTATTTTTATAAGCAGTCTTTGTCAGCGCCAAAATCAGTACGTGAGCATGTTATGTTTGGTGCTGAATCAGATCTATATGCTCTGGAGCACTTTGTTGAAAATAACAACGTATATATCAGTGCTTTGATTCCAGGAGCGGTGAGAAGTAATGAGTGTTATAAAAACTACCTTCGTGTTGAGTGTGACCTGGGTTCCCAAGAAGGTGGTGGGAGTGACCGATGTACGGGGGCTGATCTGGCAGAGGGTACGTGTTTCTCTTCTTTTACCGAATTTGAATCTACAGCACTGTTTTGCACTCCTAATCAGGTATTAACTAGAGTATGTGCTGATGCTAGTCTTGACTCAGGCTCAATTCGTACTGAGGCAAGCGATGAAGATGGTAAATGGGTGCGCATGCTTGACCTGAGTGGTGACGAGGCTGATAGGCAGACAGTATATCTATTGACGTCCTCGCATCAGGAAGCGCTTGATGAACAGGTTCTTGATGAAGGACGCTTGCTGACACCTACCTTGTATGAAATTGACGATAACGATGGCTCTCTTGGCTCAGAGCTTGGCGTATTGAATGATGTTGTTGAGACGGTTATTGGCGGAGTGCTTTATCAGAAAGCGAGTGGCGCTGAACCGTTGTTTGAGGGCTTGCTGGATGTCCTTTCTTATGACGTGTCTGTCTCGGAGGAAGAGGGTGCTTCAGGTCAGGAATTACTTAGTCGTCATTCCAAGTATGCTATTGTTAATACCTTGAGTGATGATAATAGTGCTGTTTCGGTACGTCAGACTCCAAGGTTGGCGGAAACAGTCTTTAAACGATTTGACACTGCGCCAAAGTCAACGGGTTCATCTGAATAGACAAAGAAAAATATTTCAAGTTCAGAATAGGTAGTCCGCGTCTTCATGAGTGGTGTAGTGAGCTATCACTGGTCTGAAAGGGGGCTTATCTTGAATAGAACGTCAGGCTACTTATTAGCGCTCTGTGCTGGAGTATCTTTGGGTTGGCTAGCGCAGCAGTTCTGGTTTGCTGGTCTCGATCAGCAAGTTTCCAGCTCTCAGAGAGATTTGCTTCGAAATGAGCAGCGCCTAAAAAACTTGCGCTCAAAGGAGCAGAATTTAAAGAAACCGGCTAGCCTGGATTCTGTTGACAGTACTTCTACAAAAACCGAAATGACCGATATCGAGCTTCTTGCCGATCAGCTTGAGAATAAGGCTCAGCTATCCGAGACTGACTTTCAGGTCATTTTTAGTGTTGCCAAGCAAAAACTTGCTCAAGGTAATGTTCAGGACGCAATAGTCTACTTGTACGATTTGCGTCTACTGGTGGACTCTCAGTTTGAAGATGCCTACCTGAATGGTGTTCAAGACTTTGTGCAACATCTGGAGCAAACGCTGGAGAAAGCTGGTGAGCATGATTTATTAATTGCGAGCTTTAGGCAGTTGGTGAGTTTTCAGCCAGAGTATACCCCCTATTATTTATCCCTGGCTCACTGGCTAATTGTCTCTGAGGAGTGGGATGAGGCTGAACTAAGCCTTGTGTCAGCAAGGCATGACCTTAAATATGGCGAGGAGGTTCAGCTATTGGAAAATACCATTGCTGAACTTAGAGACCGTTCTAGTCAGTATATCGTTCCCTTGCAAACTATTGGTGAGCACTATTTGCTTGAGCTGCTTGTTAATGACGAGCACAGTTTGTCGCTAATGATTGATACGGGTGCTTCAATGACTGTCGTGAAGACAGAGTTTGTTCAAGAATATTTGCCTAGCCTTTTAGATGAGGCAGATGAGCTGCTGCTCAAGACCGCCAATGGCTCCGTCAAAGGGAGCAAAGTGCAGGTGGGTCAAGTCTCGCTTGGAGGATTATCAATGGGGGATGTTACTTTGGGAGTTTTGCCCTTATCTGACTTTACTTATGATGGGCTTTTGGGGATGGATATTCTCAAGCGTTTTGAGTTTAAAATTGACCAAGAAAATCAACAGCTGGTGCTGAATCCCCAGCTGTAAGTGTGTCGCTTAATTAGTCTTTAGATCTAGATAGCCCTTCTGAATTGATGTCTCAAAAGCTTTTGCTCCTTCAGCAAGCTCTTCAAAGCGAAGGCGCAGGGTTTTGAGTTTTTTTAATTCCTCGGCACTCGGTGAGTCATCAAGATCATCATATTTTTTTCCTAGTTCATACATGAACTTTAAATAAGCTGCCCGGGTCTGGGCCACGATATTGACGATGGGTTTTAAATCGCTGGTAGAAAGTGCCTCGATTTCAGGATTAATAATCTCCCTATTCGACTTCCGATACAGCTGCTCGTAGTGCAGCATCAATCGATTAATATCTTGTTCGTCCATTGTCTTAGTCCTGTGTAATATAAACGAGTGATTGGCTAATTTATTAAGCATAGAAGGAAAATACTCGGATTCAACTTTTATCCATGCTTTGAAAAGAGAAATGTTTCTGGGCAGGGCGTCTTTGCTTTTGATATCAAGCCAAGTATGCTTCGCGCTGATACTGAATAGGTTTACGAGTGCATATGGAAAACGAGAATAAAACAAATGCTCCAAAGGAGGGGGTGTCGAGCAATATTAAAGCAAAGCAGGCAAGTGGTTTGCTTCGCTCAAGCGGTATTGTTGGAGTAATGACTATGTTGTCCCGGGTCTTCGGCTTGGTGCGGGATGTTGTCGTAGCAAACCTGTTTGGTGCTTCGGCGGGGGCAGATGCCTTTTTTGTAGCCTTTAAAATTCCAAATTTCTTTCGGCGTCTATTTGCAGAAGGTGCTTTTTCCCAGGCCTTTGTCCCAGTGTTATCTGAATACCGTAGTCAGCGCACTGAGCGAGAGGTCAGGCAGTTGGTTAACTCGGTTGCAGGTGTGTTGGGGCTGGTATTACTACTTATTACGGCTTTAGCGGTCATGGGCGCTCCATGGCTAACGGCTTTGTTTGCTCCGGGTTTTCTTGAGGATACAGAAAAATATAACCTTGCCAGCGATATGTTGAGGATAACCTTTCCCTATTTGCTGTTGATCTCTTTGACCGCTTTTGCTGGTTCAATATTGAATAGCTATGGTTACTTTGCGATACCCGCTTTTACACCTGTTTTGCTTAACTTGGTGCTCATATCAGCGGCGCTTTGGTTAACGCCGTTATTTACAGAGCCAGTCATGGGCTTGGCATGGGGGGTCTTTATTGCAGGCCTGATACAGCTGTTTTTTCAGTTTCCCTTCTTGATAAAAATGGGCTTGATGCCTCGGCCACGCCTGGATTATCGTCATGAAGGTGTTCGACGTATTTTTATACTGATGGTTCCAGCACTATTTGGTGTTTCTGTAAGCCAGATTAATCTGTTGCTCGATACAGTGTTAGCGTCATTTCTACAAACAGGAAGCGTTTCTTGGCTTTATTATTCGGATCGTTTAGCTGAGTTGCCTTTGGGGATTTTCGGTATTGCCATTGCGACAGTGATTTTACCTAGTTTGTCTCGAAAGCATAGCAGTCAGTCTCACAAAGCTTTTTCTGACACGCTGGACTGGGCTATACGGATAGTTCTGTTGATGGGCGTTCCGGCAGCTGTTGCTTTGATTGTTCTTGCTGAACCTTTGGTGACGTCGCTATTTTATTACGGTGCATTAGAACAACGCGATGTCTATATGTCGGCAATGAGCTTACGTGCCTATGCCTTAGGGCTCTTGGCATTTATGTTGATTAAGGTCTTGGCTCCCGGGTACTTTTCAAGACAAGATATGAAGACGCCTGTAAAGATTGGCATATGGGCGATGTGTGCCAACATGGTTTTCAATTTGATTCTGATCTGGCCTTTGCAACATACAGGTTTGGCATTAGCGACAGCGCTTTCGTCTTGGATGAATGCTTTGTGGCTTTTGAGTGGCTTAGTGAAGCGTGATGTTTATCATAGAAGCGAAGGTTGGGCTTTATTTGTGCTGCGGATAGTTGTTGCTGTTGTTGCGATGGTGTTGGCGGTTTCCTGGATGAATGTTGAAACCGAAATTTGGTTTGATATGAGTGTTTGGGAGCGAATAACTAAGTTGCTAGCTTTGGTTGTCGTCGGAATCGTTTCTTATTTTATCGTTTTGCTATTAAGTGGGATGAAGCTAAGAGCTTTGGTTAAAGGCTTGGGAGATTGAACCTCCTTAGTCACTAAGGAGGTTCAGAAGAATTATGCTGCTAGGTTTGCTGCAACAAATTCCCAGTTAACCAGCTTCCAGAACGCTGTCAGGTAGTTCGGACGAACATTACGGAAGTCGATGTAGTAAGCGTGTTCCCATAGGTCAACAGTTAGCAAGGCAGTCTGGCCTTCAGTCATCGGCGTTCCAGCGTTGCTAGTGTTAACAATTTCCAAAGAACCATCTGCATTCTTAACTAACCAAGTCCAGCTAGAGCCAAAGTTGTTAACAGCTTTGTCGTTGAACTGAGCTTGGAAGTCAGCGAAAGATCCAAATGCTGCATTGATAGCCTCGGCTACTGCGCCAGTTGGCTCGCCGCCGCCATTTGGGCTTAGGCAATTCCAGTAGAAAGTGTGGTTCCAGATC
>NZ_LWGE01001342.1:0-1497 GCF_001635315.1 Oleiphilus sp. HI0123 | reverse complement strand
TTATATTAGTGAGGTGTTAGAGAAGCACTCACCAGAGCTTGCGAAGTTAGTGGTGCTCGATAAAGCTCTCGACGAAGCGTTAAGCGTCGCTGCTCGTAAACAGTTTTTATGCGTACCGACGCTACTCGCCACTTACTTTCGCGAGAGCTTTGAAAGGCCTGCCGGTAAAAATGCCGACCTGTTTGAAACGTGTGCCTTGGATGAGAATATTAAGGCCTTTCTAGCAGCTTTAAAGCGCTTGCTGATGGCAGAGCTGGAAGCGCGCTTGCAGCTCGTGCTGGGCTTGATAGAAGCATTAAATGAAACGGTGCAATCGGCAAACTGAGTGCATCGCTATGGACACAATTATGAAATTAGAGGTTACTAGTTGCTTATGAATAAGCTTCTTTTTGGGCTGGCATTTTTATTAGGCGCATTGGCTATCATCGGTATGAGCTGGGTATTCTTGGGTAGTGATACCTTGGCCTTGCTGATTACTGTCGTTATTGGTGTGGTGTTTAGTATTGGCACCCTTGAGCTCTTACGATTTCAGAAGGCGACACAAACACTGTCAGTCGCGCTAAAAGATATTCCAAAATTTGCCGTACAAGCCGAGTCGGATAACGAAAACCAGTTTGACAAATGGCTACTGTCGCTTCACGCCTCGCTGCGTAATGCTGTTCAGCTTAGAATAGAAGGTGAGCGCATTGGTCTACCTGCGCCTGTCGTGACGCCCTACTTAGTCGGCTTACTGGTAATGCTCGGCTTGTTAGGTACTTTTGTCGGAATGGTTGATACCTTGCAGGGTGCTGTCACGGCACTACAAGGAACCACAGAATTAGAGGCAATTCGCACAGGTTTGGCCGCGCCGATCAATGGTTTGGGCTTGGCTTTCGGTACGTCCGTTGCCGGTGTGGCAGCTTCAGCTATGTTGGGCTTGATGTCGACATTGAGTCGTCGTGAACGAGTGATTGCGACACGTGAGCTCGATGCCTGTATCGCGCATGAGTTTAAAGGCTTCTCTCTGGTTCATAACCGCCAAGAAACTTATAAAGCCCTACAAGCACAAGCGCTTGCCTTACCTCAAGTGGCAGATCAGCTTCAAACCATGGCGTTGAATTTGGAGAAAATGGGCTCAAACCTGGGTGAGCAGCTAAACCAGAAGCAAGATAGCTTTCATACTGAGGTGAAACAGAGTTACCAACACTTGGCCGAGACGGTATCAGAAGCCATTTCCAGCAGTGTCAGTACCGTTCAGGCAGGGCTTGCCGATAGCGGTCGTTTGGCAGGTGAAAGTATGCGCCCGGTGTTTGAAGAAAGTATGAGTCGGTTGGTGGAGAAGGTCAGTGATCAGACTTCGAAAAGTCATCAGCAGTTTTCTACGAAAGCTACTGAACACTTGGATTTTCTGAATGGCCGCTTCTCGAAAACGGCAGACGAGGTGGGAAGTGTCTGGCGTAAAGCGCTAGAAGAGCAAGCGCTGAGAAACCAACAAAGTGCCGAGCAGATTAAGCAAAC
>NZ_LWGE01001341.1:0-3619 GCF_001635315.1 Oleiphilus sp. HI0123 | reverse complement strand
CTTTTACAAGTATTCTATGACGAGAATGAAGAGATCGAGGTTCGGATTATTCTTCCCGATGAAGAGCGCAACTACTCTCGTATTCTCGACAACTTCCCTCTCGTTACACCCTCTGGTGATATTGCTCAGCTAAGCAATGTCGTCACCTTGACCCATAGAAAAGGCTTAGAACTGGTTAGGCATACTGAAGGTAAGCTTGGTCTGCACGTCACCGCCAGCGTTAACCCCGACTTAAATAATGCCAACCAGATAATCGCCGAGCTACAAGAAGAGTTTTTACCTAACCTGTCCATCGAGTACGGTATTAAAATAGACTTGAAAGGCAGGGCTGAAGAACAAGCCCAGACCGGCAAAGATATGATGCTAGGCGCAGCCATAGGCTTTACCTTAATCTATATTATCCTGGCGTGGGTATTTGGTTCCTACTCTTGGCCTGTCGCAGTATTGCTTGCGATCCCTCTTGGAATATCGGGTGCGATACTGGGTCACTGGCTGCTAGGCATTGACCTAACCATGCTCTCTTGGTTTGGCTTTTTTGGCCTATCAGGCATCGTTATCAATGATGCGATAATATTGGTCACCTTCTATCGAGAGTTACGAGAACAAGGCCAGCCCGCCAAACAGGCTATTGTCGATGCTTCATGCCTGCGACTCAGAGCGGTTATGCTGACCTCTTTGACGACTGTTGCGGGGCTATTACCACTGCTGTTCGAAACATCACTGCAAGCTCAGTTCCTGATCCCTATGGCTGTCAGTATTTCATTTGGCCTGGCATATGCAACGATTCTTATCTTGTTTGTTATTCCAGCTTTAATTTCGCTTATTGAAGAGTTTAAAGAGCGGAAAGCTAAGGCCTAAGAAATATAATAAACCAACAAAAAAGGGGCGCCAGAAAACTGGAGCCCCTTTTTTAATGCTTTGAGCTTACAAGCTATTCAACAGCGCTTCACAGCTTGCATCATCCGTTGGGCGTTCATTAACGCTCTGTTCTATATCAATCAGACCATTTGGACTTGACCAACTTGCGGTTTCCCCTGCATAGCTCATGCTATAAAGGTTTTCACCATCAGCTTCACCTCGACTGATCAAAGTCAGATCAAACGAACCAGCAACCGTTAACACCAATCGACGATCATCAATGGTAAACCAAGTAGCCAAATCAATCAGCGTACCCGAAGTTTCGTAGATATCGTCTTCATCATTATCGTTGCTGGTATCATTGTAGGCTAGACACAGGTCTACAGTACCTGCCTGGCCGCTTTCATCGGCGTCAAACAAGAACAAAGCCTTTCCAGAGATACCTTCTTCGCCATCACTATAATCGATAAATAACTCTCGACCATCCAGCGCCTCATAAGTATCACCACCTGTGCCAATTGAAGCCGAACTGAAATCAGTAGTAGAACTAAAATCCAAGTCAAGCAAGGTGCTGAAGTCAATATCTTCCCCACCACTCAAGTCGGTATATAAATTAGATGCAAGGTTCTCAACTTCTGCCACCGCATCAGCCAAGTCACTGGCATCTTCATTCATCTTAGTCACTATTAACTCTACACCCACCATGCGAGAACGCGCCTCGTCCAAGTCAGCGGTGGTGCCAGGTAGTGCATCATCAATTAAGCCAAGAATCTGTACTGCATCCGCAATTACATTGCCTTCAGCAGCATTACCAGGAAAGGTTTCATCCTCATCACCCAGCTCTGTATAAAGAGCGCTCACAGCAGCATTGACACTATTGAAAACAGCTCTCAATGAAGTCGTATCAAGTGTGTCACCGGCTGCAATAACCGCCGCCAATTCTTGATAAATTAGAACACTTGCGCTATTTGGGAAGTTACTTAGGTCACCAAAGGCATCAAAATGCTCATCGAAAACATCTTCAAACAAGGCGACTACTTTATGAAGCTTCAAGGCCTGATTGGTCAAATCAGCATCAAATGCATCAACGCCCCCCTCACCCAAAAAGTCACTATTAGCTTCGTCTGATGTAATACCTAACTCATCTAACACATCAGCAGCATCCTCCCCTGCTTCAGCGATAATAGAGGTTAAAGGTGTAATATTTTGATTTGGAACCGTACCACCCGACAGATCAACATTTGCCGCTAAGGCACCAATGAAAGGCTCGCCGGTAAAGATATCAAAGCCACCGTATGCGCGAAGCGTTCCAGTACCCGTTGCGGAAGTTGATAAACAATGCCTTGCCTGGGCGCTTGTCGCATCACTAGCACAATAATCAACTAAGCCATCTTTACTTGTTGAGAAAAAACCATCTTTATCGGTAATCGCTGAAGCTTCCCAAGCATCGCGTTTGCCATTGTCGTTACCATCCAAATAAACTGTAGCACCCGCCAAGTAGGCATCAACAACGGCACCTTCAACTGCTTGTTTCGACTGGCTTGTACCCCCATCAGGATCATCAGGGTTACTACAACCAGCGCTAATTGCAACAGCTGCAGCTAGGGCAGTGAGTGAAAATCCCTTCGTCATCGTGAATAACGTTTGTTTCTTAATAAGGTTCATATGCCCTCTCCTTAAAATTTCTCTTCAAAGCCGATATTAAAGCCAAAGCGTCTCGGTGCTTTTGTTCCATCAAGTTCAACTGTATCCAAACTCGCCGCTAAATCAATATTCATCATGCCAAACAGTGTTGTACCAAAGCCAACCATAGTTAGCTCGCTACCGACTAAATTCTGACTAATACCTAAACGAATTGTCGGCAAAATATAACTATTAGGGAAATAAGTGGCAGAACCGCTTATCATCTGGCTTTCTCGGCCTACCAAGTCATACACAGAGTTTAAGTCATAAGCGCCTGTCAATAACCACTGCTTGTCCTCAGTATAGAGAGAGCCTTCAATGGTTGTTTGAGCAGCCATTACAGCAGTTTCTTGCAGTGAGATTTCACCAGAAAATACGTCGCGAGCAACTTCACAGTTAGCCCTTCTTGTTGGGTCTGTAATTGAGCCACAGTCTGTACCAATATCGCCATACTTGAACTCAGGCTCATTTATATTTGCGATAGTCAGGCCAGCATGACCATTAGGGAAAGCCCAAAGAAGACCTAAATCAACGCCCATCTCTGTTGTTGAAACTGTATTCTCTTCAAATTCGTCACGAATCGCATCACCAGCATCGTCATCTTCGGCGATGTTAGTCAATGCCAGTACTTGTTTATTCATGGTGGCGTGATAAGCATTAAGCTGAACCCCTGCAAAGAGCTTAGAATCCATCACTGGCGGCTGCCATACTTCAGCACTGTACGATAGACTACCCGTAACCAACGAAGCGCCTTTTACATAAAGTGCACTCGCTGTTAGTAGCTCGACATCACTACCGGTAATCTGAATATCTAGTGGGGCATCAAGAAAACTAACATCAAACAAACCCGAGGCATGAACATCCAGACCTAACACGCCGCCCAAGAAATCTGTTCTCAAAGCCATTGGAAAGAAAGGAACATGTAAACCCAGACCAATCGTTAAACGCGCATCTTCACCAAACTTTGGTAATAAGTCATCAAACTTTTCTTTGATATCAAGTGCTTCACCCAACGTTAAGTCTTCATTATCAAGAGCGTCAGACAATTCATCGACTTCATCAATAAAGTTGTCAACCT
>NZ_LWGE01001340.1:0-3690 GCF_001635315.1 Oleiphilus sp. HI0123 | reverse complement strand
GCAGAGGGCGAGCTATAGATGCTATAAGCTAGTGCCAGGGAAAAGTGGAGCGCGATCGCAAAGAGACTTGCTGTTGTTATGTGAGCACTTTTTATCTTCATGGCTGAATCGTCTGAATGCTCAGGCTTTCCATGCCGTAAGTTCGTGCCAGCTTTAGCACCGGGTCTAATGCAGAAGCGGGAAGCTGGCGGTGAATGCGTATACTCAGTTCTGTGATCGTCTGATCAGAAAACACTTTGCTAAGTTCGTCATTAACTTGCTCACCTTCCAGTAAGTATTCTCCATTTGCATGAATTTCCAGTACCAGCGTCTTCGCGTCCACTTTCTGATCATTTTGTGAATTGGGCAATTCCAGGCTCTTGCTTGGCGATTTAATCTGACCGGCCACCATAAAGAAGATCAATAACAAGAAGACGATATTGATCGCAGGGACCATATTGCCGTCCAGGTTAAGGCTATTGTTTTTGGACGCTTCGATATGAATAAGCTTCATCGCGATACCGACTCGGCAAGGTTGAGATTGCTCACGCCCTGAGCACGGCAAAAATCAAGAACAGACACCAAACTTTGGATATCAACTTGGCTGAGTGCCGCAACAATAAGAGAGCTCTGCTGCATCGCAATATCCTTTAAGCCCTCGCTGAGAGCTGCATCGCTAAGTGAGTATTGGGTGCCATTTAATTCGAGCAAATTCCTATCGAGAATCAACAGGCGGTTTTGTTCTGCACTTGAGTGCGCGCCCTGAGATAACTGCCCAAGTTCAATTTGCCGAAATTGACTGAAGCTAGAGGTGAGCATAAAGAACAGCAGCAGGATAAACACCACATCAATGAGTGGCGTTAGGCTGACGAGGTTCTTAGGTTTTGTTTGAACCTTAAGCAACATGAAGAGTCTCGTTCACCATCTTGGTAGGGCTGTCGTTGGTAGGGGTGTTGTTCGCAGAGAACTTAGTGAAGACACGACTTACCGAGTCATTGATGTGATGGGCAACACGCTCGGCTCGACGGTCAAACCAGGCATAAGCTGCCGCAACGGGGATAGCGACGGCTAAGCCAGCGGCTGTGGTGAGCAAGGCTTGCCAGATACCGCCTGAGAGTACAGCGGGGTCGACATTGGATCCGGCTGACTGCATTTGCTGAAAGGCCTCAATCATACCAAGCACGGTTCCCATCAAACCTAGTAATGGGCTTAAGGTGGCAATGACTTCCAATGGCTTCAGCAATCCGCGCAAGTCCATGATGATTTGATTGGCTTGGCGTGTCAGCTCTCGCTCAAGAATGTTTTGATCTTCGTTGGCTAGGTGACCATCCATGGCATGACGAACTAGCTTTGGAATGGCTTGCTTATTGTCTAAGGTATTGAGTGCCTCGTCATAACGGCCTTGTTCCCATGCGGACAAGCTGGCTTCCAACTCTGCACTTTGTTCGACCTTCGCCGAAAAGTACTGCCAACATTTCAACAAAACGATAGACAGGGATATTACCGAAAGGGCAAGAAGAATCCAGACGACTGGGCCACCGATATTCAATAGTTCAATCAGAGGGTCAAGCATATTAGCGTTCAAGTTACTTGCTTGGTTGGGAGTAATTTCGGCTTGCATGTGGGGGGATTCCAAATAAATCATTATTAATAATGCAAATGATAATGATTATCATGAAGCATTGCAATAGAGGTGTTATGACGGGAGAATTATCTGCTGAGGAGCCCCTCGTTGGTCGGCAGGGGGCTCCATGCCCAAATATCAAAAGTTGAATTGTTGTAGTGTTTGTTTAGAATGCTGGCATGACTAAACCCTTGCGTGCTTTATTTCACTACTTCCTGGCCCTTACGATGCTCTTTGCATCGAGCTTTGCCATGTTTCATGCAAGTGAACATCTTCGTTTGGATAATCCCGCGAAGCACGTGGAGAGCAGCTTTGCACCTTACCTGCTAAGTCATGACGATCATGTTCATCATCAGCATTCCAGTGGTTCTCAAGACCATGAGGAGCTTGCTACTGAGCATGCATTTGAGTCTTTGTGTGAAGCTTGTCTGATTGTTTCTTCCCTTACTGGCTGTGTACCGAGTGATGTCTTTTCCGGTTTAGTCTCTGTAGGCCTTAGCTATAAACGGCCCGGTCAGCAGGATGAATCAAACCATACACACCTTAGCTTTCTCGCTAGAGCGCCACCTTTTAAGGCTTAGTTTTTATTTCTAAAGTCTTATTATTTTATTGTGCGTCAGCACAGCGTTTTAATGTGGAGTTATGTATGAAGAACTACCTGGTTCAGTGTTTATTTGTTTGTTTAGTTATTTCCCTTTCTAGTCGTGTAGCGATTGCCTTTGAAGAAGAGCATGAAGCCCATGAACATGGTCATGCAACATTGACGGTGGTTCAGGAAAAGGACGAGTTGCAGATGGTGTTTAAGTCACCTGCGATGAATATTGTTGGTTTTGAACACCAGCCTAATACCGCTGAACAGAAGGCAAAAGTCGAAGCAGCTGAGGGCATTCTTAAAGATGCTAAGCGCTTATTTCAATTGAGCTCGAGTGCTGGTTGCGAATTGGAGCATGTAACGGTTTCTTCTGCGCTATTGTCAGGAGCGCATAAGGGGCATGATGACGAGCATCATGAGGACCACGATGACGAGCATCACGATGAACATGATGATCACCACGAAGCATCACATAGTGAGTTTGAAGCTGAGTATCATTTCGAGTGTAAAAATATCGCGGCACTGAAAGATGTAAAGGTTAGCTTGTTTGAACTCTTCAATTCTCTTCAGGAGGTTGAAGCACAGGTTATTTCAAGCGCAGGTCAGAGCTTACAGGAGCTTGATCACCGTAAAACGAGTATTACGTTCTAATATGGATGCTAAACAAGTACTGTTGAAAGTAGACAACTTACGCTTCCGCTGGCCTTCGGGCCAGCGGGATGTTCTCGATATCCCCAAGTTTGAAGTGCTTAGTGGCGAAGGTGTCTTTATTAAAGGGGAGAGTGGTACAGGGAAGACGACCTTGTTAAGCCTTATAGGTGGGATCAACCTACCTGATGCGGGTTGTATCGAGGTTTTGGGGACGGATATTAGCAAGCTGCGTCAGAGCCGGCGAGACCACTTCAGAGCTGATCATATAGGCTTTATCTTTCAGCTTTTTAACCTGATTCCTTATTTGTCGGTAATTGAAAATATCACACTGGCATGTAAATTTTCTAAGTTGCGTACTCAACGAGTATTAGCAAAGTCGGGCAGCCTGGAAGAGGAAGCTTATCGCTTGTTATCGCAGCTTCAGCTAAATGATCGCTCCATGCTGACACGAAAAGTATCTGATTTGAGCGTTGGCCAACAGCAGCGTGTCGCCGCCGCCCGGGCCTTGATTGGCTCGCCGGAACTCATTATTGCCGATGAGCCGACCTCTGCATTGGATGCCGATACACGTGAACACTTTATTCAGTTACTACTAGAAGAGTGTAAGCAAAGTGGTGCGACCATATTGTTTGTTAGCCACGATGCTGGCCTGGAAGCCGCTTTTGATCGCAGTATTCAGTTAGGCGAACTCAACCGCGCTTGCGAACAGTCTTCAAATAAAGGGCAGGAGGCCGTGTTATGAATTGGGCACTGCTGATGAAGCTAACGCTGAAAAGTATCCTCAACCGGAAATTTACCAGTGGCTTAACCTTGTTTAGTATTTGTATCAGCGTTTTTCTATTAC
>NZ_LWGE01001339.1:0-3534 GCF_001635315.1 Oleiphilus sp. HI0123 | reverse complement strand
AGTAACTGTCAAACAACTGGCAAATGATATAGGTGCACCGGTCGACCGACTGTTAAAGCAAATCGCGGATGCAGGTTTACCTGCTCGTGATGAGAGCTCGGTTGTTACTGATGAAGAAAAGCAAACTTTGCTGACTTTCTTAAAGAAAAGTCATGGCGAAGAAAATGACGAGCCTAAGAAAATCACACTGAAGCGCAAGACGACATCAACTTTGAAGATGTCAGCGGGTCAAGGTAAGTCAAAAACAGTTAATGTTGAGGTGCGTAAGAAACGTACCTATGTGAAGCGCCCGGAAGTCTCTTTAGAGCTTGAACAGCAGAAGAAAGAAGAGGCAGAACGAGCAGCTAAACTAGCCGAAGAAGTTGCTGCTAAGAAAGCACAAGAAGCGAAAGAAGCTGAAGAGAAAGCTCGAAAAGAGCAAGAAGCCAAAGAGGCTGAAGCTAAGCGTGAAGCGGAAGATGCTAAGAAAAGTGAAGCGAAAGCGCCGAAGGCTGAAGTACCAGTGACGCCTGCTGAGCTTGAAACAAACGAAAAGCATAAAAAGCACAAGAAGAAAGAAAAAGTGCCTGTTGTGGATGAGGACGAAGCTCCGAAACGCAAGCATGTTAAGTCTGCCGGACACAGAGCGCCTCGTCAGCGAGATGAAGATCTATCAACAATCAGTTTAGATGTTCTTATCGATGAAGATGAGCCGCAGCCACGTAAGCTAAAGTCTAAAAAGAAGAAAGTAAAACGTACTCATGCTTTCGAGAAACCGGTGTCGCCTGTGGTTAGAGAAGTAAATATCGGTGAGTCAATCATCGTAAGTGAATTGGCAGACAAGATGTCTGTTAAGAGCGCCGTTGTGATTAAATCACTGATGGGTATGGGCGTTATGGCAACGCAGAACCAGTCTATTGACCAAGAAACTGCAGTGCTTGTTACTGAGGAGTTAGGTCATACAGTGAAATTGGTTGCTGAAGATGCGATCGAAGCTGAAGTGATTGAGAGTATCGATTACGCAGGTGAAGAGACGCCTCGTGCGCCAGTTATCAGTGTAATGGGTCACGTTGACCACGGTAAGACCTCTCTGCTTGATTATATCCGTAAAGCGAAAGTAGCTAGTGGAGAGTCAGGTGGTATTACACAGCATATTGGTGCTTATCACGTAGAGACCGGTCATGGCATGATCACCTTCCTGGATACGCCAGGACACGCAGCCTTTACAGCTATGCGTGCACGTGGTGCGAGCAGTACTGATATTGTTATTCTGGTTGTAGCAGCCGATGATGGCATGATGCCACAAACCGAAGAAGCGATTCAGCATGCGCGATCAGCAAATATGCCGATCGTTGTTGCGGTAAACAAAATGGATAAAGAGCAAGCAGATCCTGATCGTGTTAAAAATGAACTAGCGACGAAAGAAGTTATCCCCGAAGACTGGGGTGGCGATGTCCAGTTTGTAAACGTTTCTGCGCATACCGGTGAAGGTATTGATGCTTTGCTTGATGCTGTATTGCTTCAAGCTGAGCTTCTAGAGTTAACAGCTGCCAAGAACGTTCCGGCAAAAGGTGTTGTTGTGGAATCTAGCCTTGATAAAGGCCGTGGTGCTGTATCAACAGTATTGATACAGAACGGTACACTTCGTGGTGGTGATATCGTTATTGCGGGCATGTGTTACGGTCGCGTTCGAGCGATGCTTGATGAAAATGGTCAGCCAATTAAAGATGCAGGCCCGTCTATTCCAGTTGAGATACTGGGTCTTAATGGCACGCCTGATGCGGGTGACGAGTTTGTTGTTGTTGAGAGCGAGCGAAAGGCACGTGAAGTAGCTGAGTTCCGCGAAGAGAAGAGCCGAAAGGATCGCTTGCAGCGTCAACAGGCTTCTAAGCTTGAGAACATGTTTAGCAATATGGGCCAAGATGAAGTTCGTACTTTGAACGTTGTTCTGAAAACTGACGTGCGTGGTTCTTTGGAGGCGCTGACGGCATCATTGAATGACATTGGTAATGAAGAAGTTCAAGTAAGAATCGTGGGTAGTGGTGTCGGTGGTATTACCGGTACTGATGCTAACCTGGCTTTAACTACCAATGCGGTAATTGTTGGCTTTAACGTTCGTGCTGATGCTTCTGCAAGAAAGATTATTGATGAAGAAGGTCTGGATCTTCGCTACTACAGCGTTATCTACGATATTATTGATCACGTTAAGCAAGCTCTAACTGGCATGCTAGCTCCTGAGTTTAAAGAAGAGATTGTCGGCATCGCTGAAGTTCGTGACACCTTTAAGTCTCCTAAGTTTGGTCAGGTTGCGGGTTGTATGGTGCTTGAAGGTACGATCTACCGTAATAAGAAGATTCGCGTATTGCGTGACGATATCGTGATCTTTGAAGGCGAGTTAGAATCATTGCGTCGCTTTAAGGATGACGTTAATGATGTTCGTTCAGGTACTGAATGTGGTATCGGTGTTAAGAACTATGACGTAAAAGTGGGCGATAAGATTGAGGTCTTCGATAAGATCTCTGTTGAACGTACACTCGATTCGTAATTAGTTTGATTAGCGGGATAAGTAGTTAATGGCGCAAGATTTTAAAAGAACAGATCGTATTGCTGATCAAATGCAACGCGATCTGGCAGAGTTGCTTCGTTCTTCAATGAAGGACCCTCGGGTTGGCATGGTAACAGTGAATCAAGTGGTGGTGGCCAAAGACCTCGGTTTTGCCGATGTTTATGTTACCTTACTCACAGTTGATGATCTGGATGCTGATGCGGCTGAGGTAAAAAGTACGATTAAAGTACTTAACGGAGCAGCAGGGTTCTTGCGCAGCGAGCTTGGTCGTATGATCAAGCTTAGAACTATCCCGCAACTACGTTTTCATTTTGACGCTTCGGTTAAACGCGGCCGTCAACTCGATAATCTTATTTCTCAGGCTCGAAAGAAAGACGCTGATTTGTCTGTCGATGAGGGGAATGAAGATTCCAATACTCCTACGGATAACGAAGGCTAGTCCCTTTGGCGCGTAGAAGAAAAGGACGCCTGCTAAACGGGGTGTTGTTGCTTGATAAGCCTCAAGGGATGACTTCAAATTTTGCCTTGCAAAAAGCTCGGCGGATATTTGGTGCTCAAAAAGCAGGTCATACCGGAAGTCTTGATCCTCTAGCGACGGGTGTTTTACCAATTTGTTTTGGTGAGGCAACCAAGTTCTCTCGTTATCTACTTGATGCGAATAAAGGCTATTACACAACCGCGACTCTAGGAGATATCCGGACGACCGGTGATAGTGATGGCGAAACGGTCGAGATCAAAGAAGTGCCTGCACTCAGTGAAGCTCCCTTATTAAGCTTGCTAGAGAAATTTAAAGGTGACATAGAGCAGGTGCCATCTATGTATTCTGCGCTAAAGCATCAGGGTCGCCCCTTATATGAATATGCGCGCAAAGGTATCACGATAGAGCGTCCTGCACGCCCAGTTAGTATTTTCAGGCTTGAGCTCGATGAGTTACGCGAAAAGCAGCTCGATTTGACTGTCGAATGTTCGAAAGGTACTTATATTCGCTC
>NZ_LWGE01001338.1:0-3139 GCF_001635315.1 Oleiphilus sp. HI0123 | reverse complement strand
TGAATTCTGGTCAACTGCGCTCTGGTAGTAATTTTGGCGGCGGTCAAATGGTAGCAGCTGATTTTACACTTAGCCCCTCTGTCTTGTTTGCAGAAAAAACCGGCGGGTTTGGCGCAGTACTTGGCAGTTTCGGATCACTAGGCAAGCTTGCGGCCGGTCAAATGAGTTCAAATGAAGCCGAAACCAATTTAACGCTTATCGAAAACCGTTCTGGTGTTCAGGTTTCTTCGGCAAATGGTAGCGCTGAAAACAATGACTTCGGTTTCCTTGGCGGCCTATTTGGTGGCGGTGCTGCTGTCGGCGTAGGTGGATTTTCTAAGACTCCTGAAGGTAAGGTTGTTACCGCAGCCTTCGCTGACTCCTTCAATGAAATGGTTAAGGCTCTTCGCGTATACAAAGCCCAAACGGTAAAAGGCGGACTAGGTAAAGGTGGTCGTCTAACGATCGGTGGTGAAGACGACCCAATGCCCCAAGCAACTCAGCAATACACTGCACCTGTTGTCACCCCTGTCGTTGCTGCAGCACCTGTCGTTAATGTTAGAACACGTAATGTAAATATTAGCGTCGACAACTACGATGAAGACGCAATGGAAGATTACTACAAAGCACTTAAGCGCAGTGTGGAGCATATGGGAACATTTGCCTCAATGACTCCCCAGCAAATTGAAGCTATGAAGAATCACCCCGATATGCACGGTATGGGAGCACTCGCCATGTCAATGATTTGGGGAGGCCCGCATGTTTCTCAACTAGAAACTGCACAAATTGAACTCGAATCATGGCCTCAGCAAGCCAAAGAGCAAGCCTGGTCTGCTTATGGCAGCCGCATAATGAAGTACAACAAGATCTTTGAGCGTCACAGACAACGCATCATCTCAAATGGTGCCTACGATGATAGTATTTACCATCAGTTGAATGCGATTGAATTGGTTAATGAAGAAAATCTGTTCCGTTAGGCGCTAAGTTAGCCCATGCCTCCCAGACGTTTTAAGGGAGGCATGGTTCCTTATTTAAAGCTGTCTCCCCCTGATCCAATCAAAAGCTTCTTCCGTAACTTAAAAACCGGAACGGTTAATGCATTATCCCACTTATATTATTGAGTAGTGATAGGCTCCCTACCATGAAGACAGCTGACAAACAGGCATTTATAAAGGGCAACAAGCTACCTGAGTCCTATTTAACTCAGGCCTCAATTTGGTTTGACCCGCTGGTTAAGACTATTATCAAGCACCATAAAGGTGCACAAAAAACCATAATTGTTGGATTAAATGGTTGCCAAGGCTCTGGAAAGACTACTTTGGCAGACTACCTTTCCCTGTCGTTCCAGGCCGAAGGTTTAAAGAGTCTATCCATCTCTATCGACGACTTTTACCTTACGCACGACCAACGCCAGCACTTGGCACGCGACATTCACCCCATGCTTAAAACACGAGGCGTGCCCGGCACCCACGACCTAAATTTGGCCCTGAATACACTGCATGCACTAAAAAGTCACAACCAAGAGATCTCTATACCTCGATTCGATAAAGCTACCGATGATCGCTTTCCAGAATGCAGCTGGCCAAAAGTAGAAGCACCTTTAGATATAATTATTTTGGAAGGCTGGTGTCTGGGGATCCCCGCTCAAGCTGAGGAGCGACTTAAAGAAGCAATCAACAAACTTGAATCAACACAAGACGAAAGTGGCACTTGGCGACAATATGTCAACGATCAACTCTCAAGCCACTATCCGTCTTTATGGAATCAAATTGATTGCTTGATCATGTTACAAGCGCCAAGCTTCGACTGTGTATATCAGTGGCGACTGGAACAAGAAGAGAAACTTCGTCAGAAAAGCTCTTTTGATACGGATCAAACACACAGCAAAATCATGAGCCCTGAGGAAGTCGAAACATTTATTCAGCACTATGAGCGCCTGACTAGACATAGTTTAGATTGCCTTCCTGAGCACTGCCATCACGTACTGAATCTGGACAATTCACGAAAGGTTGTAAAGCACCTTATGCCTAGAGGTTTAGACATTTAAACTCTAGGACAAAGTTAGTTAAACTCTTGATTGAAGAGAATAGAGTAAAGGAGAATCAATATGAAGCAATGGTTAATATTTACTGATTTAGATGGCTCCTTACTAGACCATGAAAGCTATCAATATGCCGAAGCCAAAGCCTTGCTGGGGAAACTAAAGGCAGATCATATTCCTGTTATTTTTGCCACCAGTAAAACTCGTACCGAGGTGCTCAAGCTCAGAAAAGCAATCAAAAACCAGCAACCGTTTATTGTTGAAAATGGCGCTGCTGTCTTGATCCCTACGGACTATTTTCCCTGTAAACCAGAAGCTTGCTACGAGCAAAACGGATACTGGGTTTATGGCTTATCAGAAACACGTCAACACTGGCTCGGTATTCTCGAACAAGCCAAAAAGGATTTTCCGCAGCAATTTAACCATTTTGCAGCGATGAGCGAGCAAGCGCTTGCCGAGCTAACAGGGCTTAGCGTCGAGCAAGCCAAGCAAGCGAATGAGCGCGAGTACAGTGAGCCAATTCAATGGCTAGGCAATCATTCCGATAAGCAATCCTTCATTACTTATCTGGAAAATAAGGGAGGCACCGTTCTTCAAGGAGGGCGTTTCCTATGCTTGAACGGAGATCACGATAAAGGCCGAGCCTTATCTTGGCTGGTCAAACAGTTCATTAATTTTTCCATTCCCTGCGACTTAAAAACACTCGCAATTGGCGATAGTCTTAATGATGTCGCCATGTTGGAGCTTGCTGATAGAGCGCTCATTATCCGCTCTCCAGCTCACGCTCCACCAAGTTTAGCCCGTACTAGTGGCTACCAAGTTAGCGAGCATTGTGGCCCGAAAGGCTGGGCCCAAGGCGTAAACAACATTATCTACAGTTAGAGAGAAAATCATTATGGCTGATTTCTATCAAAACGGCATTGTCACCACCCTACACAACCTATCACGTCGCCCTCTGGATGATTTGGAAGATGAGTTAAGGGGCTTTAGTAAACAACGCCCCATGTCCTTGATTCTTCCATCTCTTTTCTCCGAACTCGAAGGTGAGGCACTACCCAAGATCGTCAGCCACCTCGAAGGTGCCGACTATCTATCAGAAATCGTTATTGGCTTAGATCG
>NZ_LWGE01001337.1:0-2970 GCF_001635315.1 Oleiphilus sp. HI0123 | reverse complement strand
GTTGTTTTTGGCATACACTTTGCTGGATATCTGTAAAGGTGCTCAGCTGCGATTTGATATGACGGGATTTTGACGTGGCAGAAGAAGAAAACAAAACTGAAGAAGAGCAATCTGGCGAAGGTGGTTCAAAGAAAAAGCTAATTATTATTATTGCGATCGTTGCAATTTTAGCTATTGGTCTATCGGTTGGTGTGACGATGTTTTTGCTTGGTGGCGATGAAGACGCACCAACTGAACCGGTTATTGAAGAAGAAGTGAAGGAGCCAGCTAGCTACATTCCAATTAAGCCAGCATTTTTGGTTACGTTTAATGTCGATGGGCGTCAGCGGTATATGCAGATTTCATTATCTGTTTCTAGTCGTGATGCCAGTGCTTTGGATGCTTTAGACCACCATATGCCTTTGATACGTTCACGTTTATTGAATGTATACGCAGATCAGGACTTTCAACAGATTCGCACTGAGGAAGGTAAGTTAGCGCTTCAAGCTCAGACAGTCGAAGTGATTAATACTGTCTTAAGTAGTGAAGAGGCTGGTGAGATAGAGAACGTTTATTTCACTAATTTTGTATTGCAGTAGTTTTGTTCAAGATGTTTTAAGTTATTTGTTTGGTGTTATTTTCGCGACCGTCAAATAGCTTATTTTGTGATTGCTTAAAAATTCATATAGTCAGGTATTAGTGTGCAAGATTTATTATCACAAGACGAGATAGATGCGTTATTGCATGGTGTCGATGATGGTGATATCGACACGGAGGACGATGCCGATGAAGAAGGTATACGCAATTACGACTTAGCGAGCCAAGATAGAATTGTGCGCGGGCGCATGCCTACGCTCGAAATGATCAATGAAAGGTTTGCCCGCTACACCAGAATCAGCTTGTTTAACCTGCTCCGTAGAAACGCCGACGTTTCTACGGGCGGTGTCCAGATCATGAAGTTTGGAGAGTATATCCATACTCTTTACGTTCCTACCAGTTTAAATATTGTCAAAATCAGACCTCTTCGCGGAGCTGGTTTATTTATTTTTGATGCCAAGCTAGTTTTTAAACTTGTTGATAACTTCTTTGGTGGTGATGGGCGTCATGCAAAAATTGAAGGGCGTGAGTTTACGCCTACCGAGATTCGGGTTGTTCATATGGTACTCGAACAAGTTTTTATCGATATGAAGGAAGCGTGGAGCGCAGTTTTCAAAATTGATTTTGAGTATATGAACTCTGAAGTTAACCCTTCAATGGCGAATATTGTTAGCCCTAGTGAAGTGATAGTAATTAGTACCTTTCATATCGAACTAGATGGCGGTGGTGGAGACCTTCATCTGGCCATTCCATACTCTACCATTGAGCCGATTCGCGAGATCCTCGATGCTGGTGTCCAGAGTGATGTTGACGATGTTGACGAGCGCTGGATGACAACTATTCGGAAAGATCTTTTAGAGGCTAATGTGCCTCTTAATGCGACAGTCCTAGAAGAACAGATATCACTTAGAGATGTTGCCAAGCTTGAAAAAGGTGATGTTATACCGATAGAAATGCCAGAGTTTATTACGCTAACTGCGAATAAGGTCCCTATGTTCAAAGCAAAGCTTGGGCAAAGTGATGGTCAGTTAGCGGCGAAAATTGAAGAAAAAATTGAACGACCCAACCTCATATCCAGTGTAGTTGACGAAAATTTGGAAGAAGAAAATGAGTGATAACGAAGATCAAAGTGAAGACGAAAAACTAGCATCTGAATGGGAAGCTGCAATGGAAGAGTCTGGTGATTCTGAAGGCGGCGAAGGTAGTGTTGAGGATGAGTGGGCGGCGGCAATGGCCGAAGCTGAAGCTATCGAAGGGGATGATGCTGATGATATTAAGTCTGCGCCTCTAGAGTCTTTTGATTCGCGTCCAGCTGCGGCTGCTAACGCTGGTGCTGGTGGCCCAGGCGCTCCCGATCTTGATGTCATTCTGGATATACCTGTTACGTTATCGATGGAAGTCGGTAATACCTCCATTCCGATCAGAAACTTATTACAATTGAATCAAGGTTCCGTTATTGAGCTTGACCGCTTGGCCGGTGAGCCATTAGATGTTTTGGTCAATGGCACACTAATCGCTCATGGTGAAGTTGTTATGGTTAATGATAAATTCGGTATTCGACTGACTGATGTAGTAAGTCCAACTGAACGTATCAGGCGTTTAGGGTAGTTTTGTGGGCTTACTGATTCGCCTTTGTGTGGTGTTCATACTGAGCACCAGTATTGTGTATGCTAATGAATCCTCAGATTCTACGAATCCTGGCACTGAGCCACAGCAACAATTAGTTGAGTTAGACGATACGTTAAAAACTGAAAACGAAGTTGTCAGCTCAAATACTGAATCGACCCACCTTAGTAAAGCTCGTGCACCAGAGTACGACCCGATAACGAGTTGGCCTATTGTTGTCGCTACTTTATTCGCAATGGTGGTCTTCATTTTTGTCTTGGCTTGGTTTGCTCGCCGATTTAGCGGATTTAATATTGCTAAAAATAGAGAAATGGAAGTGCTTTCGTCTCTTCCGCTTGGTGCAAGAGAAAAAGTTAGTTTAGTTCGTGTAAAAGGGCAGACACTTCTTTTGGGTGTTACCAATCAGCAGATTTCTTGTTTGCATACTTTTGACAGCGATTCTGATCTTAGTGATAACGCTCAAGAAGGTGGTGGTCGTGGTGCACATTCCGATTTTTCGACAACTTTAAAAGGCTTGCTCACTAAAAGTACGCCTGAGGAGCAAGGCAGCTCTGAGCTTAACTCTCAAGAGGGTAAGCTATGACAACGAAGTCAAAGTTTTCAGTGCGTACTTTTGCACTCCTAGCACTAGGTGTCGTTCTGTCATTGTTGTCATTTTCAGCTTTTGCTGAAGGTGCGCAAGGAAGCCCGGGTATTCCTGCTCTAACCCTGGTAAATAATTCTGATGGTTCGCAGACCTATACGGTGACGATCCAGGTTCTTGCGCTA
>NZ_LWGE01001336.1:0-1106 GCF_001635315.1 Oleiphilus sp. HI0123 | reverse complement strand
GCCGATAATATCGCCAATAATCCTCATGGATGGTTTTGGTGGGTAGATATAGGTATTGCGCACCATAAACTCTTTCAGAATGTCATTCTGGATAGTGCCTGAAAGCTGTTCTTGTGAAACGCCTTGTTCTTCTGCTGCAACGATGTAGCTAGCCAGGATTGGCAAGACTGCGCCGTTCATGGTCATGGATACCGATACTTTATCAAGCGGAATGCCGTCGAAAAGAATTTTCATATCTTCGACTGAATCAATCGCCACACCTGCTTTACCTACATCACCCGTTACGCGTGGGTGGTCTGAGTCGTAACCTCGGTGAGTCGCTAAATCAAAGGCAACTGATACGCCTTGTGCACCGGCAGCCAGGTTTTTGCGATAGAAAGCATTTGACTCTTCTGCGGTGGAAAATCCTGCGTATTGGCGGATGGTCCAGGGGCGGCCGGCGTACATCGTTGCCATTGGGCCACGTACAAAGGGAGCCATACCGGGAAGTGTCTGGGTGTGAGGCAGGTCTTTTGTATCTTCCTCGGTATAGAGCACCTTAACGGGAATACCTTCTGGCGTCTGCCAGGTCATTTCATCCGGACTGACCCCTTTCATTTGTTTGGTCGCAAGCGCTTCCCATTGCTCGAGTTGTGCGGCTAAATCAGGCTTTTTATCAGACATAGTATTTCTCGTTAAGTAATAGCTGCTCTATTGTTATGCTTATGTAAGTGCTTACTGACCCATGGGTTGGTTAAGCTCTATTAAAATGCCGTCGGCACTTTTTGGGTGGATGAAGATCACTTTACAATTGTGCGCACCAGGTGAAGGTGCATCGGAAAGGAATTGATAACCCTTTGCCTTCAAACGCTCAACATCCGCTTCGATATCGTCGCTGCGGAAACAAAGGTGGTGAATGCCACCGCCTTTCTTTTCCAAGTATTTCTGCACAGGGCCTTCACCGTTAAGCGGGTGAATCAATTCAATGCTGGTTTTCTCAACGTCTAAAAACGCAGCACTGGTTTTTGCTTCAGGTACATCTTCCTGACCTTTCAGGTTCAAGCCGAAGTCTTCTGCAAAGCGCTCTATGGCTTTCTGTAAATCTGGCACTGCTATCGCAATGTGGT
>NZ_LWGE01001335.1:0-4544 GCF_001635315.1 Oleiphilus sp. HI0123 | reverse complement strand
GATAGTAACGGCAACACTCACTATACGGACAAGAAACCAAACCATACCGAGTCGACCAGTATTCAAATTAAAACTAGCACTGCATCACAGCGCACCAGCGCACAAAACCAAGCAAAAGCTATCGATGAAAAAACAGCCAAAGAAATGCAAGTTCGACAAGGGATCGCTCAAGAAGAAGCTAGAAAAATTGAGATTGAAGAAAAATGTAAAGCAATCAGAGAAAACCTTAGAGTTATTGCTGAAACTAGCCGCATAACAGTTGTTGAAGAAGGCGTCACCCGCTTCCTAAGCCCTGAAGAGATCAACGAAAAGAAGGCAAACTTCCAAAAACAAATTGAAGACTACTGCCAATAATACAATACGGAGGACACCGAGCCTTTAGACCATACCAAAAGCTCGGTGCCTTACTACCTTTTTTCAAACACTATTTCATCTGCTTCAGCTCTCGCTACTATAGTGTCACCCGACACATAATCACCTGCCAACAAATTCTGAGCCAATGGATTCTCAACCCAACGCTGTATAGCTCGCTTTAGAGGCCTTGCCCCATAAACCGGATCAAACCCGGCTTCGGCCAACTTAGCCATAGCATCCGCCTCAAACTCCAAGGTAATATCCTGCTCTAACAAACGCTTACTTAAGCCTTTCAATTGAATCTGCGCTATACCCTGAATTTGCTGGGCTCCCAAAGCATGGAAGACCACCACTTCATCAATACGGTTGATAAACTCCGGCCTAAAATGAGCCGATACAGAATCCATGACAGCATTCTTTATCTGATCATAACCCGCGCCTTCCATTCCCATAGCCTGGATAACATCAGAACCCAAATTAGACGTCATGATAATAACCGTATTCCTGAAATCGACAGTACGACCTTGACCATCAGTTAAACGACCATCTTCCAATACCTGAAGCAAGATATTGAACACATCCGGGTGTGCCTTCTCCACCTCATCCAATAGCAATACCGAATAGGGTCTCCTGCGGACAGACTCTGTCAAATAGCCACCTTCTTCATAGCCTACATATCCAGGAGGAGCGCCAATTAGGCGAGCCACCGAATGCTTTTCCATAAATTCGGACATATCGATACGAACCATCGCATCTTCAGTATCGAAGAGGAAACTCGCCAAGGCTTTACAAAGTTCGGTTTTACCGACACCTGTTGGCCCCAAAAATAGAAAGGAGCCATTTGGACGATTAGGGTCAGCCAAACCCGCACGAGAACGACGTACTGCATCGGATACCGCTTGCACTGCTTCAGATTGACCAATTACCCGCTCATGCAGAGAACCTTCCATTCTCAACAACTTATCCTTTTCGCCCTCCAGCATTTTTGAGACCGGAATACCCGTCCACTTCGATACTGTTTCTGCTATCTCTTCTTCGGTCACTCGATTACGTAATAAGGTCATACCCATCATTTCAGCCTGGCTCGCCATATCCAACTGGCGCTCCAATTCGGGAATCTTCCCGTACTGCAATTCCGACATCAATGCCAAGTCACCCTCTCGACGAGCACTCTCCAATTCGACCCTAGCCTGCTCTAACTGACTCTTAACTTTCTGGGAACCATGCAGAGCTGCCTTTTCTGCCAACCAGACTTCTTCCAGATCTGAAAATTCCTTTTCAAGTTCAGAAATTTGCTCATTCAGCTCTACAAGGCTCTTTTTAGATGAAGAATCCTGCTCCTTCTTAAGCGCCTCCCGCTCGATTTTCATTTGAATCAAACGGCGCTCCAAGCGATCTAAAGCTTCTGGCTTTGAGTCCATCTCCATTCGAATTTGGCTTGCTGCCTCGTCAACCAAATCTATCGCCTTATCCGGTAATTGGCGATCAGCTATATAGCGATGAGAAAGCTTGGCTGCAGCGATAATTGCACTATTGGTAATTTCTACCCCATGATGGACTTCGTAACGCTCTTTCAAACCGCGCAGAATAGCAATGGTATCTTCAACAACCGGCTCCTCTACTAGAACTTTCTGGAAACGCCTTTCCAAGGCAGCATCTTTCTCTATATATTCACGATATTCATCAAGCGTAGTAGCGCCAACACAATGCAGCTCACCTCGAGAAAGTGCAGGCTTCAACATATTCCCCGCATCCATTGAGCCCTCTGCCTTACCAGCACCAACCATGGTATGAATTTCATCGATAAAGAGGATTATCTGCCCTTCTTGCTTACTCAGCTCATTAAGCACACCTTTCAAGCGCTCCTCAAATTCACCTCGAAACTTAGCCCCGGCAATCAATGCCCCCATATCCAAGGACAAGACTCTCTTATCTTTTAAGCCGTCAGGTACTTCACCGTTTACAATTCGTTGAGCTAAACCTTCGACAATAGCTGTTTTACCGACACCCGGCTCACCTATCAAAACGGGGTTATTCTTACGTCGACGTTGAAGAACCTGCACCGTGCGACGAATCTCATCATCACGACCAATAACCGGGTCCAGTTTTCCTTCTACGGCTCTAGCCGTCAAATCAACCGTAAATTTATCTAATGCCTCTCTATTTTCCTCAGCCCCTTGATCATTCACGCCATCACCTCCTCTCACCTGGTCAATCGCTTCTTCTAAAGCAGCTTTTTCTACCTTATAAGATTTCATCAAAGCGCCTAAAGCACCTTTATCACCAGTCGCAGCAAGTAAGACCATCTCACTTGAAATAAACTGATCGCCTTTTTTCTGCGCTAACTTATCAGCAATGTTCAGCATTCGCCCCAGGTCGTTGGACATATGCACATCACCGTCTGCACCTTCGACGGTCGGTAATTCATCAACCAGACGACCAAGCTCAGTTCTAAATTGTTTTACATCTACAGAAAGCTGTCTCAATAAGGCGGATACGCTGCCATTTTGGTCAATTAGAACCTGGATCAAATGCACCGGCTCTATAAACTGATGATCCTTTCCCAAGGCTATAGATTGCGCATCTGATATCGCAACCTGCAAACGGCTCGTCAAACGATCAATTCTCATAAGTTATCCCCCCGAAGGAATCAATAGTATCTAAGTTCAGTAAACTTCGTTATGACATAGATAAGGCTCGCCTGGACATTTTCAAGGCCCAACACATAAATTGCGCCAATTTATTGACACAAATCAATAAAAATACTCCCACTTCTACAGAAACTAACCGAGTGGTAATCAATTTTTTATGGTCAAGATCACACCAAACTCGTACAGTAATTGCAGAGCCTTTGCTTAACGATTAATATGGCCGGATTATATCGGCGTCCAATTTCACCAGCCGACCCACTACCTACTCACGCGAATACCCTTAGATGCCTAGCGACAACAACCCTGTTTTTATTGACTTCGAAGCTTCCAGCCTAGACCTCCTATCCAGCTACCCTATTGAAGTAGGTGTTTGCCTGGCTGATGGCAGCACCAGAAGCTGGCTGATCAAACCGCACGTATTATGGAAAGACTGGTCAGAAAAAGCCGCGCGAATACATGGAATCAGTAAAGACCAACTTCAACAAGAAGGCGCTGAGATTAGCCAGGTTGTTCGCGAACTTAATGATCTACTTAGTGGGGATGTATATTGCGATGCCTGGGCCTTCGATAGTTTTTGGCTTCATCGCCTATTTAAAGCGGCAAAATGCAAACCCAACTTCCATCTAGACTCCCTCTCATCAATTCTCGATGAAGAGCAAATCGATAGATGGCAGGACATCAGAGCTGGCGTTATAGATGAGCTACAGCTTGTTCGGCACCGCGCTGCAAATGATGCTTACATACTTCATAAAACCTGGCAGAAATTAGGAGCCCAGCTTAAATGAAATTATTAAGAAATACGCTCGCAGGCCTTTCTGCACTATCAGTACTCGCGGCCTGTACACCGACCTTCCAAACAACCGAGCAGCTATGCCAAGCCCATCTGCCAACAAGGCAGATAGTTCAAAACCAAAGCTACGAAGTACTCGCAAATGAAGAAAATAGCGAATACAAACTTTACCTTGAGGACTTCATTAATAGCTTTAAAGGCCTGCAATCTAAATCTATTGACGCTAGTGGTAACCCAATTTTATCTGACCTTTCAGCTGACGAGGAAGCCGTCCGCGACTTTATATTGCAACAGATCAGCGCAGATATGAACTACACACTAGATGACGAGGGAACCGTAGAATCAGCAAACAACCCCCTAGATTTTATGGAAAACCTTATTGCTGCCATCGACAGCGAAAAACTTGTTCAAACATTCGTCGAAGCTAAGGAGCAAATGTCCTCCGCAATCAGCAGCGATGACGGACACTGCACCTACAGCAATGATCAGATAGAGTTTCTCCGTGAAGATGACTCATTCAATATTCTAGATCAGTTTAGCGCCTCATTGGACCTGACTTACATCCCTTCAGCCTTTGTCGAAATAGATAATAAGGTTGATCAAACCGTTCTAATAGCTTTCGACCAAGATCCGACTGTGGAAACAGATGATGAAATTCAATTTGCCGCTCTAGACCGGATCGCGCCTGAAAATTTCAAAGAGTCCGGATTCAGTGAAGCGAAAGTAAGGCAGATCAAGGTAATCCATCA
>NZ_LWGE01001334.1:0-1505 GCF_001635315.1 Oleiphilus sp. HI0123 | reverse complement strand
CATATATTTTCCATTATCGCGCAACTCTCCACCTTGATACCCGATCACTACGCGGGCAGGAATATTTGCAAGCCGTAACATGTAAGCGAGGCTCCCTGCATAATGCGCGCAGAACCCCGTTTTTGTATCAAACATAAACTCATCGACGAAGTGCTCACCAGTCGTCTCAGGTTTAAGGGTGTAATAAAAATTCTGCTTGGCGAAGTTTTCCATTAGGGCTCGAAAGAGTGCTTCAGGTTCAGGGTATCGCGCCTTCATCTGCGCGATATATTGCTGTGTTCGAGGGTTGCTAGATGCACCTGGTCGCTGCAAATCTTGTACAACGGGCGTTCTGATTCGATCCACCCCCTTAAGCTCGGATAAAAAGGGTAATGAGCCAACCGCTATCCCAAGACTCTCTTGATAACTCAACTTGTATCGCGTCGCCTGAATGGCATCGTTTTTTAGGCTAAAAAGGCCCATCTCACCTTTCAGTAAGTTACTACTTAAGGGCTGCCCATCATCGAGAGCAAAAGCCCAACGATTTTGATGCGGTTCTAGCATCACCTGGTAAGTAGCGCCGTCATGAGAATAAAGTTGGCCTGGGTCAATTTTATAGCGACTGACCGGATAATACTCAATACTTTGCCGCCACTCTCTGCCGTCAAACTCGTCGAGTACTAAACCTCGCCAATAAAGGTTTGACTTGGCGGGGACAACACCACTGAAATCTGCTCTAAAAGCCACTTCGGAAGACTTGGTAAGTGAGGCAATATCGCCAGGAGACATAACATTGCTAATACCTGTCTTTCCTTGCTGAGTTTTGAAAGGCATATGCCACAGCGGAGCTATACGTGGAAAGAATAAAAACAGCACTATGACAAGCGGTATAGACACGGCCATGAGCTTGAAAAGCATTTTACCCAAAGTCGCAATACCACGCTTCCCTAAAGAAAATTCAACGCCTATATTCTGGGATAGCAACACGTAAAAGCAAACAGCTATCAGTAGCAACTGCAACAGCGTATGAAATACACCCTGACTAAATAGAAACGAGACACAACTTAAATACAGCATCGTAAAAATACTTGTAAACAACTCTTTGTCAGCCTTGATCTCTAGAAACTTCAACACAGCTGTCAGAAACAAAAAGGCGCCAGCCATTTCAACAGAAAAGTTGGTTTTATAGTGCGCGACAAACACCGCGCAAGAAGCAAGCGTTAAGCATGTTTTGACAAATGTGCTTACCGGCGGGCTATTTCGCTTATAAGCTATAAAACGATAGACACAGATGAATAACGTAAAAACGATTAGCCATATGGGAAGATGATCACTGTGTGATATCAGCTGTAAGATGATAACTAATAGCAAGGCGCCAACCGGCTGCGCACGGACCGCAAATACGTTGCTCTGTCCGCTGATCACTGCTTTGTCATCACCTTCTCTTAAGTCTTTCTGCATTATCAAGCCACTAATATGATCACGTGCAAATTAATATAAGGCTAGCTGTTTAAGGCAGGCATAAT
>NZ_LWGE01001333.1:0-10688 GCF_001635315.1 Oleiphilus sp. HI0123 | reverse complement strand
AGCAATTTGTCTGCAAGCCAAACTAAACCTCCAATTTGAGGAGCACCAAGAACGAGAGCTGCCAAAGGCACATTCTGCGAAAAAGGCAGCTCAATAAGCATGTCCAGGTCCAGCGCCTTACTCGCTAAGTCACTACTTCCGTTTATGGTGTACTTCCCTGCCGGCCCATCAATGACCAAGGGTTTAGAGAGTGTAAGTAAGCCCTGATCTATACTTGAGTTCATCGTAAAAGAGTCGAAGCCGACCCCACTTTTATACAGGTCGGAGAAATCCAGCTTTAAACGACGCATTATCGCTTCAGCGTTCAAGATGCCGAACAGACGTAAAGCACCTGTTTTTTCATCGTCAGTTTGCAGAAATCCATCTTCGAGTATCAGTGACAGAGAGCCTGATAGTTTACCTAGCGAAAAGTCCTTAGGTGCACCAGGCCAGGTAAGCGCAAGCTTTGAACTAAAGTCATCACTACTCACAAGAGGATCAATACCTGCCAATCTGAATACATTTTCAAAATGCCTACCTTTGCCATCCATTGTCAGAATGCTGGTCTGTAAATTGTCTTCTGAAACCTGCCAATTAAGCCGTCCGGAAAACTGGCTACCTTTAACACTGCCTTTTATATTTGAGAATATCGCTCCTGTTGGCGACGACTGCAAATTACCACTCCAAGCACCTAGTTTTCGACCATCTAACTGCAAGTTAGACGCGGAGAATTCGACATTACTAAGCGTTCTAGGGTCAATTGGCGCACTATCTTCCTTTAAGTCTGAACTTGGTGTATCGCTACTTAATACCAGTTTGCTGAAATCTGCCTTGATAGCGCCATCAGTATTCGGCAGAACTATTTTTCCGGAGATATCCTCGCCTCTCAACTCAACTTGCCACTCATCACTTGGCTGAGAAATTTCTATACGAGCTTGTTTTAACTTATGATCAAATGCAGTTGTAGAAGCAACATCTAACTGAACTTTCTTAAGAATACTTTCCGTATTATTATCACTATCCAGCTCCCAAGGTAAGGCTATTAAATCGCCTACAAAGTCGATCCATGAATCTGCATCTAGTTCATTGAGATTAGCCGCGATGTTGAGGCCACTTAAGTCTGGCGCTTCCATACTAGCCTTATTTATCGAAACCTCTCCAAATGAAAATTTACCATCCACAAACAATAATTCGGTGTTGAGCGCCTGACTATTATCCAAGTTCAGTTTAGACAATACCAACATCTGCGAAGGTTTGAGTTTTAGACGAGTAATGAAATCTTCTCGTTGATCAACATGTTTCGCCAAGGGCCAAGGCCAGTCTCGCGTCAAGCCTTTTAAATTACTTCGAATATCAACAAAAGGCTCAGACTCCTTATGATTTGGGAGGTATAGTTCAGCGAGGTAATCGAAGCTTCCACCCAAAAACGCCGTAGTTTGATAGCCAAAAAAGTCGAAAACCTGTTCGATATCGGTATTACCTGCCAGGCTTATATTCGTTTGTGAGAGGTCTCTAAATTCATTACTTTCAAGATCAGTAAGCAGATAATCGTATGTAGCTGGATCAAAAGAAGTAGAAATATTTAGCAATGCAGGCTTCCCGAAAGCAATAACCTCTACGTCATTAGCTGTTACGCCCTTATCTTCTGTAACGTCGAGGACACCTGTCACGCGGTCAAAACTGATTCCAGAATCGGGATGATGAAGCTTAACCCCTTCTAAAGTCGAGCGAATAAGATAAGCAAGCTCAGCGCCGTCATCTCCTTCGGATACGGGTATATCCAAGAGTACGTCAACATCAAAGTCACCTTCGAACACTAACTGCTCTGCAACAGCTTCAGTATGTTCAGAGATTGGTGACTCAGCCAACCAATACTGTAAGTTTTCAGATGTAGCCTTTGTACTGCTTTCTATTCTAAGTATTGAGCTGGCTGCCCCTTCAGGCTCAAGCATTGTAGCTCGAACTTCATTTAGCTTTGTGTCGACAATTTTGGCCTCAGGAGCAATAACCAGCAACTGACCATTTTGAAGTGAGATATTCGCGTTTAGTTGCTCAGCAGGCGGCCAATTCCTGTCAAAGTCGAGCACCAGGTTTTCAGTATTCAGGTCGATGCTAGAAGTAAAGCTGTTGTCTGCAGTAATAGTTTCAACTGATCCGTGCCCCAGGTAAACTCCTGAAACAACGGTACCGGACCTTAAGGCATCGACTAACCAATCATGTAGACCTGAACCAACAATATAGTAAGGCACAAAAGACGGAGCGCTGGGAGCACTAAGATCTTGAAGAGCAATGGCTAAATCCAAGTAATCTTCATCGCCCTCTCCGTTTAGCCTTATAGAAAAATCACCATATACCAAACCTCCGTCTTGTTGCACCAAGCGCAAGCCATCAGAATAAACGTCTACGCCGTCTTCTTGAATATCCCACGCAACGTAACCATCAGCCTTTGCCATCGTCCAAGGCTCAAGAAATAATTCCGGGAAACCCAGCTCAAAGTCATGACTTGAAAAGTTTACGAAGCCTCCCTGATTATCAGCAAATACATATCCATTGATACCCATCCCGGAGGGTGTTCCTTCATAAGCATCTAGAGAGACCTGATCAAGCTCAGCTTCAAAGGTAAATGATGAGGCGCCTTTTTGATGTTCGATATTGATCCAGGCGTTTTTTAGTTGCCCTTCTGGCTGACTAATCTCAAGACGATCATGAAGATTATCTGACAAAAGCCCAGACGCGAGCCCCAATTGAGCAAGACAGTAAATATCGAGTTCTGACATCGATACCTTTGTTTGCGATGCATCACTGTTAATATTAATAACATCGCTTTGACACAAGCTCCCTTTCCAGGAGAAATTAAGGCCGTAAACAGACATATTCTGACCCTGATTGCTCTTTTGCCAATGGTAATCGAAAGCCAGGTTTCGTATTGGCGGAACGGATTGTTCCCCCGCACGCCAATTCATTTCATTTAGCTGAAGGTTGCCTTGAATTGATGTAAGACTAAACCCTTCGAATTCTAACCATGCACGCGTGCTTGCGGAAATATCATCAATTGATAGACTTTCCCAGCTATAAACTTGTAGCAATTTACCAAAGAATTCAGCGGAGCGTGCTTCGATATATAAGCTAGTCTTCATTCTTGATTCAGTTAACACGCCCTTACCTTCCAGAGAAAAAGATAATAAGGAACTAGCACTGTCAGACTCTCGAATCGAGCCGCTAATGAAGACACTATCATCGTGGTAAGTTAAGGAGCTGTTGGGAATTCTAAGAGTTTGAACCAAGCCTTTATTGTTATGTAAGGAGAGGCTTAAATCGTTAAGGTAGATTTTCGCTTGCCCAAGTAGAGCTTCTATATCTATTGGCAAGGCAGTTGGTGTCGCCTTCTCTTGCTGCTGTAACAATTCTTTTAAATCTACCGGTGTTGAAGCGACGGACCAGGCACCATCCTCAAACTGTTGCATACTAAGCTCAGTATGCTCAATCATGATTTCCTTGATAGAAGGCTGGAGATTAAGAAGAGAGTTGAGGAATGAAGCCTGTATACGTATACGCCCAACATAAGCGTAGCTCTGCCCGTTGACGCTAAGGCCGTGAATATTGAGCGTTGGGTCAAGACCACGCCAAGCAGAGTTCAATTGACGAATTTCAACACGCTGACCACTTAACTCAGATAGGTAACGCTCTAGATCAGGACGGTAGTCTTCAAGAAATATACTGGCTATTCTTAGCCCGAGTACGTACAAGGCAACCAGAAATAATACCGAAAAGGCAATCGTTATTAACTTAATCCTAATGATTTTCAGTATTTTATTCTTCACATTGTCACGCTAGACTAAGACTACATCAAATTGTCCCTGATTATACATGACTTCTACTTGAAACTTGATTTGCTTGCCAATGAAGGTTTCCAAGTCAGCAACATTGTCAGACTCCTCATCGAGTAAGCGATCAATCACGTTTTGCGAAGCCATAACCAAATAGATATTTGCGTCATAAGCACGATTCACCCTGAGAATCTCACGCATAATTTCATAACAGACTGTTTCAGCGGTCTTTAACACACCAGTGCCATCACATACAGGGCAAGGCTCACACAAGGTTTGCCCCAAGCTTTCAGTGGTACGCTTACGTGTCATTTCAACCAGGCCAAGCTCTGAAACGCAACTTACCGTTGTACGTGCATGGTCTCGCTCAAGCATTTTCTCTAACATTCGTAGAACCTGGCGCTTATGTTCCTCATCCTCCATATCGATGAAGTCGAGAATGATAATCCCGCCAAGATTTCTTAAGCGCAATTGCCTACCAATGGTCCTTGCAGCTTCGAGATTGGTCTTGAATATGGTCTCTTCAAGATTACGATGCCCGACAAAACCGCCGGTATTCACATCAATCGTGGTCATAGCTTCGGTTTGATCAATGATTAGATAGCCACCAGACTTAAGTTGAACCTTTTTTCCCAGCGCCTTCTGAATTTCATCATCAACATTATATAAATCGAATACAGGTCGTTCACCTGGGTAATACTCAAGCCGCTTACTAACATCAATGAGAAAGTTTTCGGAGAACTCCTTTACAATCCCATAACTTTCTTTTGAATCGATTCTAATTTTCTCGGTTTGAGGCTTTACCAGATCTCTTATCGCACGTGTAAACAGCGGCAAATCCTGATAGACAACAGATGGAATTGCGTTCTCTTTGATTCGCTGCTTTAGTTTTTTCCAAAGGCGCTCCAGGAACTTTATATCTGCCGTAAACTCATCTTCTCCTGCACCTTCGGCCGCAGTACGCACAATAAAGCCCGAGCCTGCCTCTTCGTTATCTACCTGACAATTCAAAACAAGCTGCTTTAAGCGCTCACGCTCTACTTCATCTTCGATACGTTGAGATATACCAATATGTGAAACACTTGGGATATAAACCAAGTAACGGCTAGCAATTGACAGCTGAGTGGTTAAACGGGCACCTTTCGTACCAATGGGATCCTTGATGACTTGAACAACAAGCTCTTGACCTTCGCGCAACAATAATGCGATATCTGCATTATTCTCACTTTCGCCAGTTTCACCGACTTGTGGGTTAGAGGTGATATCAGAAACGTGTATAAATGCGGCGCGCTCAAGACCAATATCAACAAATGCAGCCTCCATTCCAGGAAGCACACGGACTACTTTTCCTTTGTAGATATTACCAACGAAGCCACGACAACTTGAACGCTCGATATACACTTCTTGCAGCATTCCGTTTTCTACAAGCGCTACACGAGTTTCAACCGGCGTAACGTTAATTAAAAGCTCTTCACTCATAGCACTACCTGAAACTTTCCTGTCAAAATAATAAGATTAGCAGCTATTGAAACGAAGCGGCATATCAAAGCGTTTTTTTATTATCGCAATGCAAAAACAAGACGGTCGGTGAAAATTAATACAAAAGGCCAAACTAAGGCGCTTGATAGTGCAGCTCCCAGATAAGACATATTATTATCGACAGCGCCAAGCGCTCCTCTGATAGTCATCACAATCATCAACAAAATTCCGATAATAAAAAATATTACCAAGGACTGCTGTAGTACCGGAAACATTTTTAAGCGTTGATGCATCGTCAAAACCAAATAAGAGACGATACAGCAAGCAATTATATGAATACCGAGATAAGTACCTGACAGCACATCCATGATTGCGCCCACAATAAAAGCAGAAAACAGACCAATACGTTCGGGGTGCCTCAATAACCAGTATATCAAAGTCAATACCATCCACTCAGGACGAAAGGCAAGTAGCATTTGCGGCATTGCTAACAATTCCAATACGGCAGCTGCGGCGAAAGACAATGCAACGGCCACCCAACTTACTCTCGACTGAGTCATTCGTTTACCTCGTCAGACGCATGCTGCTTAGTACTAGATTGTTCTTTATTCTCATCGATGACGGTACTATCGTTTTGCCCCTCTTTAAACACCAAAAGCAAGAGACGACTTCTATTCAACTGTGCTTCAGGCCTGGCGCGAACCTCTGCAAAGGAGCGTCCATCATGGTGCGATATCTGGCTAATCCTTGCCACTGGATAGCCTTCCGGGAAGCGCCCCCCTAGACCAGAACTTACCAAAAGATCACCCACCTCAATATCAGAGGTATCTGGAACATTTCCTAGCTCAAGATAGTCGAGCGCCCCAACACCATAAGCAATCGCCCTAACACCATTTCTATTTACTTGGACAGGAACCGCATGACGACTATCAGAGATAAGTAGGACCCGGCTGGTAAATTCATTTACTTCAACCACTTGCCCCATCAATCCCTGTGAATCAAGAACGGCCTGACCGAGATAAACCCTGTCTTGACTGCCCTTGTTAAGCAAGATGTATTGATTGTCAGAATCAGGGCTAACACCGATCATTTCGGTAACAACGACACCATCGTCAACAATGCGAGAAGCATTCAGTAGCTCACGCAAGCGATTTAACTCAGCCGTTACTGATGCGAGTTTTTGAGCTTTGCGCTCAAGCACCAACATGCGGGATTCCATTAAATCGATTTTTTCTTGGAGATCGGAACGGCTCGTAAAGCTTTCACTCAAGCCTTCACTAATAGAAACCGGTAAATCACTCAACCAGTGAACCGGTGTTAACGCAGAGCTTATTACTCCACGAACAGGGTCTAGATAGCTAAATCTAACATCAATGAATATCAATAAGAGTGATACGACTGATGCTAGAATTAACCTGTATACGAGATAAGGGCCTTGAACAAAAATTGTTTTATCAGAAGCGCCAAGTTTCATTACTCAATGTTACCCAGCTTTTTATTCAATTGGATATAAGCCATCCGAGCTATTATCGATCAATTCGATTGCTTTACCACCACCACGAGCAACGCAGGTAAGCGGGTCTTCTGCGACAATAACAGGAAGGCCTGTTTCTTCACTTAAAAGTCGATCAAGACCTCGGAGCAATGATCCGCCACCTGTCAGGACAATACCACGCTCGGCAATATCTGATGCAAGCTCTGGAGGTGACTGCTCTAAAGCCCCTTTCACTGCCTGTACAATCGCAGATAATGACTCTTGTAGCGCTTCGAGGATTTCTTCACTGTTCAAGGTAAAGCCACGAGGCACACCTTCTGCCAGATTGCGACCACGTACATCGATCTCTCGAAGTTCAAGACCTTCGTATGCACAACCGACTTCCTGTTTAATCTTCTCTGCAGTGGTATCACCAATTAGGCTGCCGTAGTTACGACGAACATAAGTAACAATTGCTTCATCAAAGCGGTCACCACCAACTTTTACTGAGTCAGCATAAACAATGCCGTTTAGAGAAATGATGGCAATTTCAGTCGTACCACCACCAATATCAACGACCATAGAGCCACTTGCTTCTTCAACGGGTAAACCGGCACCAATCGCAGCAGCCATTGGTTCTTCAATCAAATAAACTTCACGGGCACCTGCACCTAGAGCAGACTCGCGTATGGCCTTTTGCTCAACTTTAGTTGAACGACTCGGTACACAAACCAAAACACGCGGGCTAGGTGTTATAAAGCTGTTTTCGTGAACTTTGTGAATAAAGTGCTGCAACATCTTTTCAGTCACAACGAAGTCTGCAATAACTCCATCCTTCAATGGGCGAATTGCTGTGATATTACCAGGAGTACGACCAAGCATACGCTTTGCTTCAGCACCAACCGCTGCAACTGTTTTTTGCGCTCCGTTGCTACGAATAGCGACTACAGAAGGTTCATCCAGAACAATGCCTCGTTCCCTAACATAAATAAGCGTATTAGCTGTCCCTAGGTCAATAGATAAATCGCTGGAAAATAAGCCTCGGATCTTTTTAAACATGGTGTGAGATCAACCTAAACAATTCGTAGAAAATAATCGAGCAACTTTAACAACGGTACCTATATAGAGCAAGACGGAATTGAAAAATGAACGATAATTAAAGCTAATTTACCCCATTTCTGAACATATATTAAACAATACGATTTAATTAACCCCTCTTATTTGTCTGGCCGGAATTATTCCTGATATTATGGCGGCAATTTTTTAATTACCTAACACCTAATCTGTGGCTTCGAATTGATGCTCCAGAAAAGACAACGCTTGAGGATTAACATGTCCATCGATCCAGAAGACATCAATAAAATTGCTCACCTGGCTCGGCTTCATATCGAAGACGATAAAGTTGAGAAAATCAGTAACGATATAACAAATATTCTGTCATTGGTTGATCAGCTACAAAATGCCAATACTGAAGACATTCCACCAATGGCTCACCCAATGGATGCTGTACAGGTTCTACGTCCAGATGTTGTCACTGAAAGCGATAAAAGAGAAAAGCTCCAAACTGTCGCCCCCAACACTGAAGACGGTTTATTTCTTGTGCCAAAGGTTATTGAGTAAGGTGAACGTCCACCTATCCATTAGCAACATCACATTATTATCGATAGCACAACATTCACTCTATTCGAAAGCTAACTAAACATGCTAAACAAAACTGTAAAACAATTATCAACAGGGCTTGCTAGCGGCGAGTTTTCAAGCCTCGAGCTCAGCCAATACTTTCTAGACAGAATCAAGAAGCTTGACGGCCAATATAATAGTTTCATTACCGTTACCGAAGAACAAGCGCTTGCACAGGCGAAAGCAGCCGATGAGATTATCGCAAGCGGCAAGGCAACACCCTGGACAGGTATTCCCTTTGCACATAAGGACATCTTCTGCACCGAAGGCGTGTTAACTACCTGCGCCTCAAAAATGCTAGATAACTTTATTCCGCCTTATGACGCCACCATCGTCAGCAATTTTAAAAATGCGGGCGCAGTTTGTTTAGGTAAAACAAACATGGATGAATTCGCGATGGGCTCATCTAACGAGACAAGTTATTTTGGCAAAGTTATCAACCCTTGGAGCCAAGAAGAGCAACTTGTACCCGGTGGTTCATCTGGCGGTTCAGCAGCTGCCGTTGCCGCTCGACTTGTGCCAATAGCAACCGCAACCGATACCGGCGGCTCTATTCGCCAGCCTGCTTCTCTTTGCGGCTTAACCGGATTAAAACCAACCTACGGCCGTGTTTCACGCTACGGAATGATTGCCTTCGCATCAAGTCTTGACCAAGCTGGCCCGATGGCTCTCACTGCAGAAGATGCGGCAATGATGCTGAACGTGCTTGCAGGACATGACGCCAAGGACTCAACCAGCCTAGACCGCGAAGTACCAGACTACACAGCGAACTTGAATAACTCACTTGAAGGCCTCCGAATTGGTCTACCAAAAGAGTTTTTCAACGAGCACTTAAGCGCTGAATTGCAGGATGTATTGCAAACCGCTATTAAGGAGCTGGAAAAGCTGGGAGCGACGTTTAAAGAAGTGTCGCTACCACATTCTGACCTGTCAGTACCGGCCTACTACGTGATTGCGCCAGCAGAATGTTCTGCAAACTTGTCACGCTTTGACGGCGTTCGCTTTGGGCACCGTTGTGACGACCCGAAAGATCTGATGGACATGTATCAGCGCACCCGCTCTGAAGGCTTCGGCGATGAAGTTAAACGACGTATTCTAATAGGTGCTTACGCCCTATCCGCCGGCTACTACGATGCCTATTACAGAAAAGCACAGCAGGTTCGCCGTTTAATTAAGAATGACTTCGTCAGCGCCTTTGAAGAAGTTGATTTGATCTTAGGCCCAACCTCTCCGTCGGAAGCATTTGGCTTTAATTCCAAAGGTGATGACCCTGTAAAAATGTATCTTGAAGATATCTTTACTATTTCAACCAACCTCGCCGGGCTGCCTGGCATGTCACTTCCAGCAGGCTTATTAAATGGTCTGCCTATTGGCATGCAACTTATTGGTAACTACTTCGACGAACAACGTATGCTTAACGTCGCGCATCAGTTCCAACAAGTTACCGATTGGCACACCTTAGCACCACAGAACATTTAAGCCTGGAGAAACACTATGCAATGGGAAACAGTAATCGGGCTTGAAGTTCACGTCCAGCTCGCCACCAAAACGAAAATATTTTCCGGCTCTTCTACTGCCTATGGCGCAGAGCCAAACACTCAGGCAAACGAAGTTGACCTAGCCTTGCCTGGCACCTTGCCTGTACCAAATGAGCAAGCCTTTCGTTACGCCGTTATGTTCGGCTTGGCTATCGACGCAGAAATCGGTAAACGCTCGGTTTTCGAACGTAAAAACTATTTTTACCCAGACTTGCCCAAGGGTTACCAGACCACGCAGCTAGACCTGCCGATCGTTGGCCCTGGTGTTGTTGAAATTGAACTAGAGGACGGCAGCAAGAAGTCTGTTCGTATCCATCACGCTCACCTTGAAGAAGATGCCGGTAAATCGCTTCATGAAGATTACCATGGCATGTCAGGCATAGATCTGAACCGCGCGGGAACACCGCTTATTGAAATCGTGTCAGAGCCTGATATCAGCAATAGTGAAGAAGCAGTCGCCTTTGCCAAAAAACTACACTCAATTGTTACCTCTCTTGGCATCTGTGACGGTGAAATGTCACAAGGCTCAATGCGCTTTGACGTCAATATCTCGGTACGCCCCAAAGGTCAGGAAGAGCTTGGTACACGAACCGAAACCAAGAACCTTAACTCCTTCCGCTTCATGGAAAAGGCGATCGCCCTTGAGGTTGAGCGTCAGATAGATATTCTTGAAGATGGCGGCAGCATCACGCAAGAGACCCGCTTATACGA
>NZ_LWGE01001332.1:0-3792 GCF_001635315.1 Oleiphilus sp. HI0123 | reverse complement strand
GATTTCGAGGTTAAAGATCACGTAGCTTTAGGTGACATCAATAAACAATTAGACTTTGAAACTGCAAGTAAATTGACCGGTTCACGTTTTGTGGTGATGCGCGGACAGTTAGCCAAGCTTCATCGTGCTTTAGCGCAGTTCATGCTTGATACGCATTCAGCTGAAAATGGTTATGAAGAAGTCTACCTTCCTTACGTTGTTAATAGTGACTCATTGTTCGGAACTGGTCAGTTACCGAAGTTTGAAGAAGATTTATTTAAATTGCATGCAGACAGAGAGTTTTACTTAATCCCGACGGCAGAGGTTCCTGCAACCAATATTGTTCGCGATGAGATTATCGACTCGGCCAAGCTGCCTATCAAACTTGTTTGCCATACACCATGTTTTAGAAGTGAGGCTGGATCCTATGGTCGTGATGTGCGCGGTATGATTCGTCAGCATCAATTCGACAAGGTTGAGATGGTTCAGATCGTTAAGCCGGAAGATTCAGCCCAAGCACTAGAGGCCTTGACGGGACATGCTGAAGGTATTTTACAAAAGCTGGGTTTGCCGTACCGAAAAGTATTGTTGTGTGGTGGTGACCTGGGCTTTTCTGCTGTGAAGACCTACGATCTTGAAGTTTGGCTGCCCGGACAGAAAGCCTATCGTGAGATTTCCTCTTGCAGTAATACAAAGGATTTTCAGGCTCGTCGTATGCAGGCTCGATACCGCTCTCCTGAAATGAAAAAACCACAACTTGTTCATACTTTAAATGGTTCTGGTCTAGCGGTCGGTCGTACGATGATTGCGGTGATGGAGAACTATCAGCAAGAAGATGGTTCGATTAAAGTTCCTGAAGTGCTTGTTCCTTATATGGGCGGACTTGAAGTCATTGCTTAGTTTATCAACGGTCTGTAACTGAGGAGTCACGATGGATTTTTTACCACTTTTTTTTAGTTTAAAAGGTAGTCGTGTCCTTGTGGTCGGAGACTCCGCAGCTGCTGCACGTAAAATAGAAGTATTACTTAAAACCAAGTGCAAAGTACGCTTGGCTACAGACACTCTGACCGATCAAGGCTTAAAAGCATTGGTCGAAACTAATGACATAGAGCGTGTTTCGCTGACTGCAGAGAGCCCTAATAATGATTTGGTCTGGGGGCGTATCAGCTTAGCTGTCGCAGCGTCTGAAGATAAGGTTGTTAATGAAGCTATAGCAAAGACTGCTAAGCAGAGAAATATCCCGATTAACGTCGTTAATCGAGTAGATATTAGTGATTTCGTATTTCCTTCTATTATTGACCGCTCACCTGTTATTGCCGCGGTATCTAGTAGTGGTGAATTGCCTATTTTAACGCGTTTGGTTCGTAGTCGTTTAGAGGCAAACCTTCCACATGCTTTTGGCCGTATGGCGATGATCGCTAAAAAGTACCGGCAGCAGGTACGTGAGGGTGTTGATGGTATTAATGCGAGAAGGCGCTTTTGGGAAAAACACTTGGAAGGTAAGTTCTCTGAGTTGGTTTTTTCAGGAAAGGAAGAAGACGCTGTTGACCTATTAGAGTCTGCCATTGAAGATCTTTCTTCTACTGCGCCAAGTAATGACGGTGAGGTTTACTTGGTCGGCGCAGGGCCCGGAGATCCCGACTTATTAACGTTCAAGGCTTTGCGCTTGATTCGCCAGGCAGATATCGTTTTGTACGATCGTTTGGTATCTGAACCAATATTAGAGCTTGTCAGGCATGATGCGGAGCGTATTAATGTTGGAAAGGAGCGTTCAAATCACCTTGTCCCACAAGAGTCGATTAACGAATTGCTTGTTAAGTACGCAAAGCAGGGTAAGAGAGTACTGCGTTTGAAAGGCGGCGACCCATTTATATTTGGTCGTGGTGGCGAAGAAATAGAAACGCTGGCAGAAGAGGGAGTGAGTTTCCAGGTTGTGCCAGGAATTACTGCTGCATCGGGCTGTTCCGCTTATTCAGGCATACCTTTAACTCATCGCGACTATTCTCAATCGGTACGTTTTGTTACTGGCCACTTAAAGAACGATACTTGTGATCTTCCCTGGCATGAATTAGTTCAGGAGAATCAGACCCTGGTTTTTTATATGGGCTTAACGGGGCTTGCAACCATCTGTTCATCTCTGATTGAGAATGGGATGCGTACTGATAAGCCTATAGCTCTGGTTTCCAAAGGGACAACAAGGCATCAAAAGGTTTATGAAGGAACGCTGTCAACTATTGTGGATATTATCAAGAACCAAAAGGTTGCCGCTCCGACTTTAATTATTATTGGCGATGTTGTTAGCTTGCGCGATAAGCTGAAATGGTTGGAGTGACCATTTGTGCTTATCAATAAAAAAGCCGCTCAGATTGAGCGGCTTTTTTATTACTTTAAATCGTTTGAACTGTTTATCGCTTAGGTAGCACGTCTTTTAGTTTCTCGTGCATTTCCAGTAACGATTTTTCAGTTGTCTCCCAGTCGATACAAGCATCGGTAACTGATACGCCGTACTCAAGCTGAGATAAATCTTCAGGAATCGATTGGTTACCAAACTTAAGATTGCTCTCAACCATAATGCCAACGATAGATTTGTTGCCGTCGATGATCTGATTGCAAACGTCCTGCATAACCAGTGGCTGCAGGTTAGCATCTTTGTTTGAGTTTGCGTGGCTGCAATCAATCATTATGTTCTTACTAAGTTTTGCTTTCTCAAGTTCCTGCTCGCATAGTGCAACGTTAACTGAGTCATAATTAGGTTTACCGCCACCACCACGCAAGACAACGTGAGAATATGGGTTGCCTTTAGTGCGAACTACCGATACTTGTCCTTCGCGATTAATCCCTAAAAAGCTATGAGGGTGTGATGCAGATTTAAGTGCATTCATCGCAACGCCAAGGCCGCCGTCTGTGCCATTCTTAAAGCCGATTGCAACTGACAAACCGCTACTCATTTCGCGGTGTGTTTGGGACTCTGTGGTACGCGCACCAATAGCAGACCAGGAAATTGTATCTTGCAAGTATTGTGGTGAGATTGGATCAAGTGCTTCGGTAGCGGTAGGTAGGCCCATATCGCAAATGTCTATTAGTAGTTGGCGGCCAATATGCAGGCCTTCTTCAACTTCAAATGAATCATTTAGGTGAGGGTCATTGATAAGACCTTTCCATCCAACAGTTGTTCGAGGTTTTTCAAAATAGACACGCATCACGATGTACAGGGAGTCAGATACTTTGTCGGACAAAGCTTTCAGCTTTTTTGCGTATTCCTTAGCAGCATCAACGTCATGAATTGAGCAAGGGCCAATGACGACAAAAATTCGATGATCCTTTCGGTCAAGAATATCGTTAATTGTCTGACGCCCATTTGTCACAGATTCGATTGCTTTTTCTGTAAGTGGAATCTCTTTCTTTAACTGCTCGGGTGTGATTAACACTTCGTGAGAAGCGATATTTACGTTATCTAATTTGTTGCTCATTTTCTCTCAACTTATCCCAAAAACTATTAGGCTGCTTGATTCGTGAATTCTAGTGCAAGAATAAACCTGCTATCCAAGGTTGTTTTTCTAACGATAGACGGAACTGTAAAAATTAAAAGTAATGTTGCTGGATACAGGGATGGATTGCAATGATGTAGAGCAACTAAAAATGTATTTTTTTACAGCGTATTGAATATAGATAACTATAATGAAGCGTATGGAAAAAATTAATGCAGTAATTTCTTCGTGAGCCGCCTTAGTAATGACTTGAGTTTTGTGAGGGCTTTGTGTCAAAAGCTACGTGTGCCTGAGCTTAAGTATCTACAGGATTTTGGCACTAGTA
>NZ_LWGE01001331.1:0-11394 GCF_001635315.1 Oleiphilus sp. HI0123 | reverse complement strand
ATCGACCATATCGAAGGTTCAAAGCAGCAGAGGAAAGCAGTAAGCAGAAAGCTGAAAAAAAACCTTTCACTTTGGAAAGTCCCTCGCCACCTAGTGATAAAAGTTATCAACGAACACATCAATCAAGAAAACACAGCAGACCAATTTCTTCTGTGTGATCAGGTCCACACGCTGGAAAAACTAAGTAAACAATATAAGAGCGAACGTAATGAACTAATAACTGCAAATTTGAAGCTTGTTTTTAGCGTAGCTGGCAAATTTAGATTCCTCGGAATGCCTTACAACGATTTAGTGCAGGAAGGCAGTATCGGCTTACTTAAAGCCATTGAGCGCTTTGATCCCAGTAAGGGGTTCCTCTTTTCGACTTATGCTTATACTGCCATTAGTCATCACATACATGCGGCTATCGAAAAGCAAGCAAGTGTCGTTCGTAAACCTTACGATCAACTCCGCGATAAAGCAATTGCCGACAAAACGAGGGCAAAGCTAGAACAGCAGCTATCACGACCTCCTAGAAGCCATGAGTTTAGAGCGAGTTTGCCAGATAACATCAGTAATAAAGCACCTTATGTCGAATTAAATACTCATGCGACCGCTAACACAGAATGGTATGCACAGTCTCCAGAACCTGAAGAACACGAACTCATTGGAAAAAACGAACAAGACCTAAAAACACAGGAGCTCCTGTACAAACGAGACCTAAAAAACATCCTAGGGAGCTTAGATCTACGAAAACAAACCATACTCCGAATGCGATACGGCATAGGAATCAACCGCACCTACACGCTAAAAGAGATCAGCGAGATACTCTTCATCTCATCTGAAAGGGTTCGCCAATTATCGCTTCAATCTGAAAAAGAGCTGAACACAATCTTAGAAAATGAACCAGACACCGATCTGGGCAATGGCAATTGAGATCCATTATTCAATTTGATTCGTAATGATTAATAATGAGAGGAAACGGACTATGAATTTATCAAATGCGATTATTAAAATCGACAAACTACGCTTACGAACATTTATCGGCTTTAATGAAGAAGAAAAAATTAAACAACAAGATATCGTCGTGAATGTCGAACTACATTATTCTGCCAATAAAGCCGCGCAATCAGATCAGGTGAAAGACGCGCTGGACTATAAGATCATTACCAAGCGAATCATTCAACTTGTTGAAGAAGGCAGATTCTTATTACTCGAGCGACTTGTAAAAGAAATTTTGCAAATTTGCACCACGAGTCCCCACACCACCTTCGCCAAAGTAAACGTTGAGAAACCACACGCGCTCCGGTTTGCTGATTCAGTATCACTGACAATGCAGGCCTCAATCCTACCTGAAACTTTGGAGAACTATGCCCATGCTTAGCCCTGAAGCCCAATTAGTTAAAAGCACCTTAGTTGAAATGGGACTTGAAACGCCTCTTGTTCAGACGCCATACACTGACGAACAAAAATATCAGCGAATTAAGGGTTTATTAGCCGAGGTCGTGGCAACTTTGGGGCTAGACCTTCAAGACGATAGCCTGGCTGAAACTCCACACAGAATCGCAAAAATGTACTTGGAGGAGATATTCTCTGGCCTGGACTATCAGAACTTTCCCAAAATAGCGGTTATCGAAAACAAAATGAATGTCGATGAAATGGTTAAAGTCAGTCGCATTAACCTGATAAGTACTTGCGAACACCACTTCGTCACGATCGATGGTTTAGCTAAAGTCGCGTATATTCCCGCAGAAAAAATCATCGGCTTATCCAAGATAAATCGTATCGTAAAGTTTTTTTCACAGCGCCCTCAAGTTCAGGAACGATTAACAAAGCAAATTTTAGTTGCGCTGCAAGTCTTACTCAATACCGACAACGTCGCAGTATCAATTAACGCAACACATTATTGCGTTAAATCCCGAGGTATTATGGATGCAAACTCTGAAACATCAACGACAGCCTTAGGAGGTTCCTTTAAAACCAACCCACAGACACGCGCTGAGTTTCTACAAGAGGCCCATCAATAATTGATTGCTACACAATCAATGGCGGGGACAAACACCATCGCTGTTTATCCCCAGAGCTATCGGCGTGATAGCAAGCAGCGCTGCGCCTAAACAGGCACAGCCAAACCAATCCTATCGCGCAAGCCAAAGCGATTAAGTAGCTTGTAGCTTTTCCAACCCAGCACACTAACCGATGTCATCACTCCTGCCATCATCGCGCCACCAATGCCACAGCTAAGCACATCCTGGCCAGTTAGATACAAGCCGGGAATTCGCGTCTCAGGTCGCAGCCAGTCTTGCTCAAAACGAGAAGGGTCATGATTAAGTCCATAGAGCTCACATTTTTTGTAGGCGCAGAAGAAGTTTGTCGACAAGGGCGTACTGGTTTCGTGATAGTCGATTTTACCTTCTAAGTGAGGCATTTTTTCATAGAGTGCTTTCAGCATACGCTCGGTAAACATGTCTTTGAGTGCTTCGTAGTCCGTGCCTCGTTTCCCCCATGGCTGGTCTTCCCACTTTTCAAACCATTCATAAGGACAAGGCGCAACGATTTCTATCGTCGACTTGCTAGGGTTCTTTCGCTGCCATTCAGGGTCTTTTGCAGACGGAAATGAAATATACACCGCAGGCAAAGGCTTATCTTTGTCATTCTCAAACGCATCCAAAGCACTATCGGCGTCATAATCAGGAAAGATCCAGAAGTTCGTCTTGGGTAGCTTCAATTCTTCAGTGCTGCCCTTCAAACCAATATACATTCCCAAGTGCGCTTTTGATGATTCAACTTCTTGCAGCTTTTTATCATAAGAGAACTTTTTGCTCAGCGCCTGCGGAACCAGGTCTTGAAAGGTATTCATTACGCCTGCAGCACTAATAACCTTATCTGCGTGAATGATATGACCATCAGACATCTCGACACCCAACGCGACGCCCTTTTCAACGACTATTTTTTCGACGCTTGCATAAGTAAGCAAGTCACCACCTGACTGTTGGATAACAGGAATAATCGTATCGGCTATTTTCCAGGCACCACCTTCTGGGTAGTAAGCACCCGATAAGTAATGTCGAGCGATCAGTGCATGAATTAAAAAGCTCGACTGCTTAGGAGGTAAACCACAATCGCCCCACTGCCCTGTTAAGACGCCAATTAACTTTTCATTTGAGGTCAGTCCACTTAAGACTTCATAAGTCGTCTTGTTGAAGTAGTCAGGCAGGCCGAAACGCTTGAGCAGCTTATAGGGCCGAGAAAGTAAGGTTGGCATCAACTTATCCATAACCTTAAGGGGCATGCACCGCGTAATGGCATCTAGCATTTTCAGATAGGAATCAATCGCTAGCTCTTCTTCGGGAAAGTGTTTTAACAAGTCTTGTTTGAAACAATCTCTACCCGCGCGCAAATTGTAAACATCCTCGCCAAAGTGGAAGCGATCGTAATTGCTATTTAGTGGCGCCCATTTCAATTCACCGTCAGTGATAAAGTCGAAAATTCTGCGCATTTGTGATTTAGGGTTGCCCATCTCACCGATATAGTGAACACCTACATCCCATTCGTAGCCATTGCGCGAGTAGCTGTGAGTGTATCCTCCAGCGGTGTAGTGTTGCTCTAATACCAAGACCTTTAACCCAGCCTTAGACAGCATAGCTGCGCTGGTCATACCGCCAATACCCGAGCCAATGACAACGGCATCATAATGACCGTCGACACGCGATGAGCGATAGCGTTTGCCCACTCTTAGCGTACTGGGTTTGAGTGTTTTCTTATTCGTGAGAGGCTGAACGGATTCCTTAGTCATAAGAGCAATTCCTACATGGATAATTAATGGTTAAATCACATAATCCAATTATTACGATTTATTTTAAGTATTGAATCATCACATACAGCAAAAAACTTACATCGTAAAGATTATAGGTAGTTGGCTCAGGAAGATAGTGTCAGTATCAAAATAGTTTTTGTGTGCTCCCGACACCTTAAGTGGGCTAAGAACACCTTATTAAACAAAAAACCGTTAACCAGATAACATTTTAGTATGCTTATACTAAATTTTATCACTATATTCCAACACCTAATGTTGTTTTTAAAACATTACAACCTCTTTTCATACACACATGGAGTTTTATTAAACGTATGAACCTACACCTTAAAACATTATCTTTATTGCTTCCGCTTACCCTACTGACTGCCTGTAAGAATGAAATCACACCAGAATGGGAGCAATATTACTCTCATGCCAGTAGCAATGAATCTCGAGTTGAGTGGCTATCAAATGTCGCCGTCGATGGTTATGGAGAAATAATCAGCGGCGGATCAACGATCCGAACAGGCACGGACCGCCAACAAAATATTTTGCTGGTTAAGCGAAGCAGTGATGGTGAATTAATCTGGTCAACCGATATTGACCTTGCGAAAGGCAACTATCGAAGTGACGATAAGATAACTGATCTCACCCTAGATAGTGACGGTAACAGCTATGCCATTGGTGTTAGCTATATTGTCGAAAATGACATTCAACGCTATGGCTCTTTCCTCGTTAAAGTAGATACTTATGGAGAACTAGTGTGGTCTATTGAGCTATCTAAACACGATGATGCGCGCGATCTAGAGATCCATCAAGACCAGTTATATGTTACAGGTTTTGCCACCCAAGTGTTTAACTTAGATGGCGTCAAACAACTTAAAATTGAACATGAGAAAGCATGGGATATCGAGGTTAATGATGCCGGCGACATCCATATTGTCGGCGCAGAAAAAGCAGCGAAATACAATGCTGCAGGGCAACTGGCCTGGGCTGTTGATTTACCTGCAGACCTTTACCTTCAAGCCGCTCTCGCAGTCCTATCTGATGACAGCATTGTTATCGCGCACAATCAACAAGATGATTCAACACGCATAGCCGGTATCAGTCCAAACGGTCAACCATCCTGGAGTAAAACCTACTACCCGCCACAACAAAGTTATGGACTACCGGGCCCGGCTTTACTGAAGGCAGATTGGCGAGACAATGTAGTGCTCAGCCTTTCTAACGACAAGTCCAGACGCCTAGTTAAATTGAATGAGCAAGGGCAAGAGCTGTGGCAAACCACGAGCCAAAATATTGTTCAAGACTTAGCGCTTGATGAAGACAGTGCAGTGTATGTTGTCGGTGGTGGTAACAACGAGAAATTTGATTCAAGTGGCCAGTTCATCGGTGCAACCGTAGCGACCTCAGGCACTCAAATCACGACAGGCTCCATCGCATTAGAAGGCAATAATATGTACATTGGATATAGCGCAGTCAAGGACGGTGAAATTCAACATTATTTAGCGAAGTTCTTGAACCAATAGAAATACCCAGTCTCACCCTTAAAACAGATTGAACAGGTTTAAATATGAGGTGTTAAGCGAAGGCCTAGATGGAATAGGCCTTCGCGATGAAATCTAGGTTATGCCTTGAGGCTTTGTAAGAACGCGGAAACCATGGAAAGAAAACCCCGCAATTGTCGCAATGCATGACCCTAAACGACGGCACTTCAATTTACTTAAGGTAAGTGCTAAGAGGCTAATCCGAAATACTCTGTCAACGAAGGAATGGGTTCAACATTCGACCAAAAAAGCCCGTCATTTTCAAAGGAGCATCCATCACAGCAAAGCATATACAGTCTTCTTCCATATGCGCTCTTGGCTGGTGAATAGTCTGGGTGTCGGCCAAAATGAAATCATCTTTATGATAATCACCTGCTTTATCGCAAAAACTACCACGCATCACCAAGGTAAATTCATTGCCCTCATGTGTATGCTCTGGGAGTTCTTTGCCTGCAGCGATTCGATAAAACTTAGCGGTGTAGCGTTCATCGGAAATAGGTAATACAAACTCTTTTATGCTGCTTGAAAAGCCTGACCACGATAACTGGTCGAAGTCTTTATCAACAAACCGCCTCAGTGGCGGTGGAATCTCGACCTGCTGATTCGCTGAGTTCAAAGGTTTGTCATTCGCGACAGGATCATCAAGCCGCGCGAGAATATTGTCTAGTACGTTCGCGCCAACCGGCTCAGGCTCCAGGCTAGATAATATATCACCGCCTAAGCTTTCGTAACGTCGTACTTTTGCGGCACACGAACCGCAAGTTTCGATATGACAAGCAACGATAATACCCAAAGCATTAGGTGCCTGCCCAGCAGCGAACTGCATTAAAAGGTCATCGGAAGGATGATAATTAGCCATGTCATATGCTCTTTTGCCAAGTTATCTAGCTTTTTCATTGCTAGTCTGAGTCTCGATTTAATCGTGCCAAGGGGCAAGTCCAATTCCCCTGCAATTTCACTGTGTGATTTCCCTTCAAAGTAAACCTTGTAGACAATCTGTTTTTGCTCGTCAGGTAAGGCTGTGATTAAGTTACGAACAATCAGCGCATTTAGATCACTTTCGACTTCACTTTCTAGAGATTCACCACCCTCTTCATAAAACAAGTCATCAGATTGGACCAAATCAGGGCGACCCTTACGTGCAATATCAATACGTTTGTTACGAACAATCGTATATAACCAGGTAATCGCAGTGCCGGATTCTGGCTTAAAGGTATGCGCTTTTCGCCATGCGGTTAACATGCACTCTTGTAATAGCTCCTCGGCATCTGCTGAGTTCGAACCACACTTAATGGCATACGCTTTCAAGCGTGCAGAGCTTAAGTTAAATAGTTCTATAAACGCACTACGGTCTTGATTTTGAGCAATACTCATTAACAAGGCGTTTAACTTTTGGTTTTCTGGAGTGATGGTAGCCACCGGGCCTTCCTGCAAGAAATCTACGTTTGAATCATTCCTGAAATGTAAAGCATATTACTATTTGGGTAAACCCATAAATCCAATATCTGAGCTATGCCGTATAGTTAGTAGAATCTTTTAATACTTAGGTGAGACATGAAATCAGACGTAGTTATGGACACAGTTATGGACGTAGTCATAATTGGTGCAGGCATGGCAGGATTAACGGCTGCTAAGCAGTTACAACATAGAGGCAAAAAGGTAGCGGTGGTCGAAAAGTCACGCGGAACTGGCGGCAGGCTCTCATCAAAGCGCTTACCACTACCTGACGACCAAAGCCTTACGTTTGACCTCGGCTGCCCTAGTTTCTCTAGCGAAACACCACAATTTAAAGCTCAACTTGATAAGTGGCTGGCCGATGAGCTTATCGTTCCCTGCGCCAATCAGCCAGAGTACTATGTTGGCCGAGAGCGAAACTCCAGCATCACGCGCCACATTGCTAAAGACCTGAACATTCACTTTTCCACCCGGGTTTGTCGCCTCGAAAAGGAACGTGAGCTTTGGCAGGTTTACACTGAATCACCTACTGGCGAGCAGCTGTTCTGCACAGCAGAGCACATTGTAATCGCAACGCCACCTCAACAAGCTTACGACCTATTACCCAAAGGCAATAGTCTCTGCCCTCTAATCGAGCACATTAAAATGGAACCACAATGGGTACTTCTCTTGGCCGTTCGTAGCAGTACAGAACTAAAAATAGATTCTGCACAGCACCCAAATATTAAGTCAATTTCGCCAGAGCACGTTAAACGAGGTGCTAAGCCAGACGATTCAGTGCAGTACTATCAAGTCCAAGCTGGCGAAGAGTGGAGCCAAGAAACAATTAATTGGGAACGAACACGCGTTGAAAGCTATCTATTGAGTGAGTTCGAAGCACTATGCGAACAAAAAATAGATATCATCGTTTCACACTTACATCGCTGGCTATATTCTCTGCCGAGTAATACCCCCATCGACAATAAAGAGAACTACCTTACATGTAGTGAAAAAATACACCTCAGTGGAGACTATCTTGCCACGAATCAATCCCGCCACGGACTTGAGTGCGCCTATTTAAGTGGCATATCGGTAGCAAAACAGATCTAATTTCATTCGGCCTGCGTATGATATACAAGGTTCGTAGTATAAGATATTGGCAACATAAAATAGCAACAAAAAGGGATAATATAAGATGACGCAAGAACATTTACTCAACCTAATCTGGTTTAGAAGTGATCTAAGGGTTTATGATAACCCGGCGCTTTCGGCTGCCATGTCATCCGGGCCTAGCATTGCTGTTTATGTGATATCTGAAGAAACCTGGGATGCCCACAATGAGTCGCCAGCTAAACGATCTCTTATCCTGCGCCAACTAGAAATACTCTCTGGCGCTCTCAGCGAGCTTAACGTTCCCTTTTATGTTCTTACAGCAGAATCCATGCAAAAACTGGAATCGAGTATTTCTGAGTTTGCCAGCCAGCTGAAAGTTTCTCACCTTTTCTACAATGAAGATTATGGACTGAACGAGCGCCGACTCGCCAAGTCGGTATCTGAAAACTTACGTAATCACGGCATTATCAGCCAATCTTTTCATGATCAATGCATCGTTTCTCCGGGCACCTTGAGGAACCAGAAGGGAAGCTACTATCATGTATTCTCGGCATTTAAACGTGCATTTTTAAAGCAGTCGAAGACTTTATCCAGGCACCTGGTCAACAAACCCTCGCCACAACCGCCCTTAACAGTCAAAGCACCAAACTTGAATGTTGCGACGTTTCAAGTCGATTCTCGGTGGGACCATCATTGGCCCGCAGGAGAAGATCACGCTCACGAGCTACTTAATAACTTCATGGAAGAACGCGCAGCCTCTTACCATAAGGCCAGAGATATTCCCTCGCTCGACGCGACAAGTTCACTGTCTCCTTATCTTGCAACGGGTATCGTAAGCACATCACAGTGTTTAAGATCAGCACTAAGCTATAATCAAGGCGAGTTTGAAGGGCGTAATGAAGGCGTCAACACCTGGATAAACGAACTACTATGGAGAGAATTCTATCGCCACCTCTTGTACGCTTATCCGAGGTTGAGCATGCATAAGCCGTTTAAGAAAGAAACAGATCAGCTACCTTGGCGTAAAGACCATCGTTTGTTTGAACAATGGAAGGCTGGAAAAACAGGCTACCCCATCGTTGATGCTGCCATGCGCCAATTAAAAGAAAAAGCCTGGATGCACAATCGACTACGCATGATTACCGCGATGTTTTTAACAAAGCACTTATTAATTGATTGGCGACTCGGTGAAGCGTACTTTATGGAAATGCTAGTCGATGGTGATTTGGCGTCCAACAATGGTGGATGGCAATGGTCAGCCTCGACAGGCGTCGACGCGGTTCCCTACTTCAGAATTTTTAACCCCACACGCCAGTCTGAACGCTTTGACCCCCAAGGACAGTTTATAAGACGCTATGTTCCTGAACTACAAACCTTGGATAGCAAGTCAATACACCAACCAACTAAAGAACAGAGAGCTGCATGCGCTTACCCCGCAGAAATAGTCGAACACGCCCTGGCAACGTCACAAACGAAAGCGGCATTTAAATCGCTTCACAAACAAGCTGATACTGAACAGCTTCCTCTTTTGGACTATTACTCATGAACGATACACCGAGCAGTAAGACTAAAGCGGGTCACTCAACAAGGCTAATAGGTAACCTTATTAGCTGGTTTGACTCTGAGTCTTACTCACCTGACCCCAAAAGGGAGCACGCTACCAACACCGTAAACTGGATGCGTTGCATGCCATTTATTGCCGTCCACTTAGGCTGCCTAGGTGTCATCTGGACAGGCTGGAGCCCCGTCGCCATTGCGATCTGTTTAGCCGCTTTTTGGCTAAGGATGTTTGCGGTCACCGCGTTTTATCACCGCTTTTTTTCTCACAAGAGTTACAAGGCCAACCGCTTTTGGCAGTTTTGTTTTGCCGTGCTAGGCAATTCAGCGTCTCAAAGAGGCCCGCTTTGGTGGGCCGCTCATCACCGGAATCATCATAAGCACTCAGATGAAGAGTCAGACTTACACTCTCCCATTGCTCATGGTTTTTGGTGGAGTCACGTCGGATGGTTCATGAGCGATGAAGGGTTTAAAACCGATTACAGTGTCATAAAAGACCTAGCGAAGTTCCCTGAACTCCGCTTTCTAAATCGCTTTGATAGCCTAGTGCCCGTTCTCTTCGCAATCGGCATGTACATGCTGGGTGAATACTTGGCTTATGCTTTACCAAACTCAGGCGTTAATGGTTTACAAATTCTGGTTTGGGGCTTCTTTATCTCTACAGTATTTTTGTTTCACGCCACCTTCACCATTAACTCTCTTGGTCACGTATGGGGATCAAGGCGCTTTGAGACAAAAGACCAAAGTCGGAATAATGCTTTCCTTGCACTGCTTACCCTGGGAGAAGGCTGGCACAACAATCATCACCGCTTTGCCGTCTCTGCAAGGCAGGGTTTCTACTGGTGGGAGATTGATATTTCTTACTTGATACTGCGTCTATTGAGCTTTTTTAGAATTATTTCTGATCTGAACCCTGTGCCTTCTCGTATCCTAGAAGAAGGTAGACAAAAACGTTCAAGCATAAACGTTCATACTTAAAAAGGCACAATCATCATGTCAGTCGTCGTTATAAAGTCAGAAACACCCGCTAATGTTGTAGAGCGATTCAAGCACCTCTTCCACACGCTCGATGCGAATAACTGCGATAGTGGAATCATTGAAGCAGTCTACGAACCAGACGTATTATTCGAAGATAGCTTTCATCGGATAGAAGGCGTAGCTAACTTTCAAGGGTACTGCGCGTCACTGTATCAGAACTTACTTTCCTGCCAGTTCACCTTCCATGACCAGTGGGTTAAAGACAATGATGCCATGTTAAATTGGACCATGAAATATGCTCACCCGAAGCTAAATAAAGGCAGAATAATCACGATTGAAGGGGCAAGCCTAATACGTTTCAACGACAAAGTGTACTACCACAGAGACTACTTTGATGGCGGGCAATTGCTCTATGAGCACATACCGGTCATGGGGAAACTTATCCAAACTCTAAAATATTTTATGAAGTAGCAGGAGCCGACAATGCTGAATGATATTGAACGTATTTGGGTAATTGGTGCTAGCACCGGGATTGGAAAAGCGCTCGTCACCGCCTTGGCGAAGTTTGATAAATCAATCATAACAAGCGCTCGCTCAGAAGATAAACTAGACGCGTTGTGCGGACAGACACCATCAAAGTGCGAGCCACAAACGCTAGATATCACCAATGATAGTGCTTGCCAAGCCGTCGTAGAAAAGCTGCAAAGCACTTATCCGTCGATTGATATGGTCGTCGTGAACGCGGGTACGTGTGAGTATATCGATTCAGACGAAATTGATATGAGCAGTATCAAACGCGTGATGGACACCAATTTCACGGCCGCTGTTTCGACCATCAATGCAGCGCTGCCCCTGTTGCGCGAATCCGCCAAACAAGGAAAAACGCCAAAACTGGTCGTGATGTCGAGCAGCGTCACCTATCAAGCGCTTCCCAGAGCACATGTCTACGGCGCTTCAAAAGCGGCACTACGATATTTTACCGAGTGCTTA
>NZ_LWGE01001330.1:0-3463 GCF_001635315.1 Oleiphilus sp. HI0123 | reverse complement strand
ACTACGTAATACCTAACTGGTATAACCCGGTTGAGCGTATCGCTTACACTAAGAGCCTTGCGAGACCTGAAATTTCCCCCAAATCCGGAGTAGCGATCGATACGTGGTGGTTCCGTAAGTAATGAGCGCCTACATTCTTCGCAGACTTCTTCTTATGATACCGACACTACTCGGCATCATGCTCTTAAACTTCATTATCGTGCAAGCAGCACCCGGCGGCCCCGTTGAGCGAATGCTCGCACAGATTCAGGGAATGGGTTCAGACGTTCAAAGCCGTTTAGGCGGCGGTAGCGGAGAGCTATCTACCAACACCTCAAGTTCTAGCAGCTCTGGCAGCTCCTCTAAATACCATGGTGCTCAAGGCCTTGACCCTGAGCTTATTGAGCGCATTGAAAAGATGTATGGCTTCGATAAGCCAGCTTATGAGCGCTTCTTTATTATGATCAAAAACTATGCTGTTTTTGACTTTGGCGAAAGCTTTTTCCGCGACAAAAGTGTACTCGACTTAGTCCTTGAAAAAATGCCGGTATCAATTTCTCTTGGTCTTTGGTCAACACTGATCATCTACCTTATATCGATCCCGCTCGGCATCAAAAAAGCGATCAAAGACGGCTCCAAGTTCGACCTTTGGACCAGTAGTGTCATTATTGTTGGTTACGCAATTCCTGGCTTCTTATTCGGCGTTATCCTAATAGTTCTCTTTGCTGGTGGAACATACTGGGACTGGTTCCCTTTACGCGGTCTTACCTCGCCAGACTTTGACACCATGACGACAAGCGAGCAAATTCTGGATTATGCTTGGCACCTAGTACTGCCAGTTACCGCTATCGTTATAGGTGGCTTTGCAACTCTAACAATGCTTACCAAGAACTCCTTCATGGATGAGATCAACAAGCAGTATGTTACGACTGCCAGAGCTAAGGGGCTCACAGACAAAAGCATTTTATATGGACATGTATTTAGAAATGCCATGCTGATAGTTATTGCAGGAATGCCTAGCGCCTTGATCGGTATATTCTTCACAGGCTCGATGTTGATAGAGGTAATTTTTTCGCTTGACGGCCTTGGACTGCTTGGTTTCGAAGCTGTACTCAACCGCGATTATCCGGTTATGTTTGGAACGCTTTACGTATTTACCCTGGTTGGTCTAATTCTAAAACTCATTAGCGACCTGACATACGTCTTTATTGACCCGCGAATTGACTTTGCAAGCAGGGAGCAATAGTGATGTTGATTAATACTAGCTCGTGGTCACCCCTGAATCGCCGACGCCTTGCTAACTTCAAGGCCAATAAACGCGGATATTACTCTTTAATCTTATTCTCGATTTTATTTTTTGCTTCACTGTTTGCCGAAATCATTGCAAATGACAAGCCTCTTTTGGTGTCCTATCAGGGTGAACTTTATACGCCATTCTTAAATAGTTACCCAGAAACCGCATTCGGAGGAGACTTTGAGACCGAAGCCGACTATCGTGACGAATACGTTTCTGAGCTGATTAATGAAGAAGGCTGGATGTTATGGCCTCTTATACAATACAGCTACGACACCATTAACTATCAACTTCCTGTACCCGCCCCAAGCCCTCCTTCAAGTGAAAACTTACTTGGGACCGACGATCAGGCTCGTGATGTTGTCGCAAGATTGATTTACGGTTTTAGAATATCAGTACTCTTTGGTTTAGCACTCACATTATTTAGCTCTGTTGTTGGTGTGGTAGTTGGCGCTATACAAGGCTTTTATGGCGGCCGCATCGACCTTTATGGCCAACGTTTTATAGAAATCTGGTCTGGGCTACCCGTTCTATTTCTGCTGATAATCATGAGTAGTATTATTACGCCTAACTTCTGGTGGCTACTTGGTATTATGCTGTTATTCAGCTGGATGGGGCTAGTTGACGTTGTACGCGCAGAGTTCTTGCGCGCTAGAAACCTAGAATACGTACGCGCAGCCCGTGCACTAGGCTTGGACAATAGAGGAATTATGTTTAGACACATGCTTCCTAATGCTATGGTCGCGACACTTACTTTCATGCCTTTCATTCTCACGGGTTCAATTACTACCCTGACCTCTCTCGACTTTCTTGGCTTTGGGCTTCCACCAGGATCACCCTCACTAGGTGAACTGATTTCACAAGGCAAAACAAATTTACACGCACCCTGGCTCGGCGCATCGGCATTTATTGTTCTTGCACTAATGCTGTCTCTACTTGTATTTATTGGCGAAGCCGTACGCGACGCATTCGACCCAAAAAAGATATAAGCACGCACTCAAGGTAATTAGTTTTTATGACAAACGATAACGATGCTCAAATATCTATCAGAGACCTTCGTGTTTGCTTTCAACAAGGAGAGCAAGAAATAGAGGCAGTTAAAGGTATCAGTTTTGATATTCACGCGGGAAAGACAATCGCAATTGTTGGCGAAAGCGGTTCTGGAAAATCAGTAACTGCCCAGGCGATTCTCGGCTTACATCCAAGAAATAAAACGTCTTACCCGAGTGGCGAAATCCTTTTTCAAAACAAAGACCTTTTAAAAGCAAGCGAGACTGAATTAAGAAGTGTGCGTGGCGGTAAAATTGGCATGATCTTTCAGGAGCCAATGACGTCACTTAATCCGCTACATACGATTGAGAAACAAATTGCCGAATCAATACAGTTACACAGCGCTCATTCAACTCGAGCCGCTCGTAAGCGTGTTATCGAATTACTAGATCTAGTTGGTATTCCTGAGCCTGAGTCTCGCCTGGGATCCTATCCTCACCAACTATCAGGCGGACAAAAGCAGCGCGTAATGATCGCTATGGCGCTAGCCAACGAACCAGACATACTCATCGCAGATGAGCCAACAACAGCGTTGGATGTAACCGTACAAAAGCAGGTACTTGAGTTAATCCGGGGGTTACAAAAAAAGTTTGGAATGTCCGTCATTCTTATTTCCCACGACCTGAGCATCGTACGCCATTATGCAGACGAAGTGGTAGTGATGCACCATGGAAAACTCATCGAATCTGGATATTGCGAAGATATCTTCGCTACTCCAAAGCAAGAGTATACGAAGCTACTTATTAACTCTGACCCTAGCGGCTCACCTAAGAAAATCCCGAACGACGCTAAAACAATTTTAGAAAGTAAGGACATCAACGTATGGTTTCCTACTAAGAAAAGTTTCTGGGGCAAGCCTCTTGAGTTCTTAAAGGCAACTAAAGACATCTCAATAAAACTAAAAGCAGGCGAAACTCTTGGTATCGTCGGCGAAAGCGGCAGCGGAAAAACCACCCTCGGCCTCGCTTTACTTAGACTTCAGCAATGTGAAGGTGAGATATTCTTTGAAGGTAAGCCCACTCACAATCTTGACCAACAAGCATTCCGCCCCTTCCGAAAAGAAATGCAAATTGTCTTTCAGGACCCCTATGGCAGCCTCAGTCCTCGCATGTCAATTATGCAAATCATTAACGAGGGCTT
>NZ_LWGE01001329.1:0-2579 GCF_001635315.1 Oleiphilus sp. HI0123 | reverse complement strand
GTCTATATTTTGATCGCTGTGCCAGTAAGCCAAGCTTGCTGAAATGTGCACTGCAGCCATAGCTCAGTAAGAATTTATCAATATAACTTTATTGGAACAGGTAATTTTAATGCCTTCTGTAAAATTGAAAGAAAACGAGCCATTTGATATCGCTCTTCGTCGTTTTAAGCGTACTTGTGAAAAAGCAGGTGTTTTGTCTGAAGTTCGTCGTCGTGAATTCTACGAGAAGCCTACTTCTGTACGTAAGCGTAAAGCAGCTGCAGCTGTTAAGCGTCACGCGAAGAAGGTTCAGCGCGAAACAAAACGTTTCGAAAGACTGTACTAAGATTTGTCACCACTCTTTGTCTATATTTTAGATAAAGAGAATGTGAGCGATAAAACGACAAGGTCTAGGATAATGATATTCTAGCCTATTGTTGTTTTTTGCGTTTTAAGCAGATAAAACTTTACCCTTGCTCTATCAGGTTGATCGCGATATGCGAGTGTCTTGGTACGGTCGTTATGCAGGTAGGGTTCTACAGCAATGTAATTAGATGGAGTTTAGTGTGAGCGAAGCCGGTGCAAGTACTTTAAAGGCAAGTATTACCTCTGCAATGAAAGAGGCAATGAAAGCTCGCGCAAAAGAGCGTCTAGCGACTATCCGTTTAATTCTGGCTGAGTTTAAGCGTATCGAAGTTGATGAGCGTATAGAGTTAGATGATGCTCGTGTGCTTGCTGTGCTAGATAAAATGCTTAAACAGCGTCGAGATTCAATTAGTCAGTACGAAGCAGCAAGCCGCCAAGATCTTGCGGATGTAGAAGCTGGCGAAATCGCTGTGATTGAGACGTTTCTACCCGCGGCACTGACTGCCGAGGAAATTGATGCTTTGGTCGCCGAGGCAGTGGCGAGCTCTGGAGCAGAATCAGTTCGGGATATGGGCAAGGTGATGGCGGTGCTTAAGCCTCAGCTTCAAGGTCGAGCTGACGTCGGTAAGGTAAGCCAGATCGTTAAGCAGCGCTTAGCTAGCTAGACTTCAATTCCAATTATCTCTTGAACAGAGCGGGTCTACTACAAGGTAGTCATTTAGTCTTTGTTTCATGGCTTATGCTATATTATGCATCTTCATTGAGTAGTGTGTCGTAGCAGATGGCAGGATTAATCCCACAAGATTTTATAGAAGACCTCGTCGCGCGAGTGCCTATCGCCGAAGTTGTGGGTTCGCGCGTACAGCTTAAAAAAGCGGGTACTGCACTGAAGGCCTGTTGTCCTTTCCATCAAGAAAAAACACCCTCTTTTCACGTTAACGCTCAAAAGAACTTCTACCACTGCTTTGGTTGTGGCGCGAGTGGTAACAGTATTAACTTCCTGCGCGAACACGATAACCTGGATTTTAATGAAGCGGTTGAAGAGCTGGCGAAGATCGCTGGCATCGAGGTGCCGAGAGACGAAAAAGTCCAAAAGGTATACAGCCTTCAAGCAAAGTTGTGGGAAGCTTTAGAGTACGCAAATCTGAAATACAGGGATGCGCTAAAGTCTCATGCCAATAAATCGCGTGCTCAGGACTACCTGAAAAGGCGTGGCTTGTCGGACGAAGTGATTGAGCGCTTCGCTATCGGCTTTGCACCGGCCGAGCGGGATTTTCTGAGTGCTAAAGCCGCCCCAGAAACCTTAAAGTCACTCATTCAGACCAAAACCGTTCTCGATAAGTACGACAACCCCTTTGATCTATTTCAAGATCGCTTAATGTTCCCTATTCGAAATAGCCGCGGTAAGACTGTGGCTTTTGGGGGGCGAACCTTAGGGGACGACAAAGCTAAATACATCAACTCACCTGAATCGGAAGTTTTCCACAAAAGTAATGAGCTTTACGGTCTGTATGAAGCGAACCAGGCAACCCGACATCTTGATAAGTTGTTGGTAGTGGAAGGCTATATGGACGTTGTGGCGCTAGCGCAGTACGGTATTAACTATGCGGTAGCCACCTTAGGGACGGCGACAAATAGCGAAAACCTCTCTCACCTCTTACGACGGTGTAAGCACATTATTTTCTGTTTTGATGGCGATCGAGCCGGATTACAGGCTGCAAGAAAGGCAATGGAAAACGCCTTGCCTATATTTGAAGATGGGATGCAGCTGGATTTTTTGCTATTACCGGAAGGTGAGGACCCTGATACTCTAGTGAGGGGGGAAGGGAAAGATATGTTCGAAAAGCGAGTGCTTTCTGCTTATCCCTTATCGGAATTCATGCTTAAAATTTATTCAGAGGGCCTTGATCTTAGATCTGCCGAGCATAAGGGTTTGCTAAAAGAGCAGGCAGAAGCTCAGATAGAGAGGGTGAAGTCCTTTGTTCTGAAAAATGCGCTGACGCAAAAGCTAAATTCACTGATGTTTAAGCGTCGAGGGAAATTCAAGCAAGATGCAGCTAGTGATGGGCGGGAGCTGGTCGGCGCTAGGGTGATTCCTGACCCGGATACTAGCCTTTGTTTAGCGCTATATTACCAGCCAAGTCAGGCTGAAAATTATCTAAGTATGATCAGTGGGCACCAAGGGTTTCAGCAAACTCGTGACTTCGCAGAGTTTCTCTTTCTTCAAAAAATAG
>NZ_LWGE01001328.1:0-5571 GCF_001635315.1 Oleiphilus sp. HI0123 | reverse complement strand
AGTTTTGCATCGTGTTACCTCAAACGGGGCTAGAGGGAGGAATCGTTGTCGCTGAGCGAATTCGAAAACGTATCGATCAGTATGTCATTGAAGCTGAGGGTTTTGATCAAGCTGTCACCGTAAGTATCGGTGTTTATTCTACGATACCTGAAAAAACAGATACAGCTAAGCATCTCTTGGAAAATGCAGATAATGCNCTTTATTCTGCAAAACGAAATGGCCGAAACCGTGTGGAAAGCTATCAAACGAAGCATCAGCAATAATAAAGATTAGTTATTACAGATATGTACTTAGGAGAGTAGGAACTATAACCCGCCCCTTTCGCCATGTCGTCTAAAAACGTGCCTGGGCTTTTACTTTGCGATGAGCTCAATCAGGTAAAAATAGCCTAAACATCATTCTAAATATTGGGGTCATAAATATTGGGGTCAGAGTAACATTCACTCATATCCATGTCCGCAATGTCGTGACTGCTAGTATAAACTTGGGCTTATGTCAGAGGCAGGAAGGTGAAGATAGCAGGCTTCGAGAAAGGTAGCACTCTGTGTTCTTTTCGTTAGTCCACCACATGCAGGTTTGGCTGAATAATCTCTATCTTGATAGGGTGCGCCGCGCGCACCGGCGAAGATTATGCCCTTCGCTGCCAGAAGGTTCCACCATCAGTATGACTCTGCTCCGTGCTAGCCCGCTTGCGAGCCGTGGAAGGCTCTGCTTACTGGTTAGGGGGTTACCTCAATTTATGTTTGTTTGAGCCACAGGGTTCAGCGGTGCGCATGGCGCACCCTATTAGAGTTGTCTGAGTATTAAATGCGGACATTCATGCCTAAGCAACCCTGTCACGCTGGGCCTAAACGCTATTTTAAAACTATAGGCCGAGTTCGGACCATTAAAATGAAGGCGAAGGAAAATCATCCTCGGGTTCGTCCTTCTTAATTTCTTCAAGGCTTAATTCCAAACCGCTGGACGTGACCATGGTGTCTTTAGACGGTTCACTTGAATCCCCTTCTCCACCATTCGAGTCATTTAGCTTGATCTTCAAGCGAAGGTTATTAGCAGAGTCAGCGTTCTTAATAGCTTCTTCAAGAGATATTTTGCCTGCTTTGTGTAGATTGAATAAAGCGGTATCGAATGTTTGCATCCCTAAACCTTGGGATTTTTCCATAATTTCCTTTATGCCTTCAATCTCTCCACGCAAGATTAATTCGCTGATAGTTGGCGTTCCTAAGAGAATCTCAATGGCCGCCGCACGCTTTCCATCTACTGTTGGTATTAGACGTTGAGAAATAAATGCACGCATATTCAGTGCTAAATCATTGAGTAGCTGAATACGTCGGTCTTCAGGGAAGAAGTTGATAATTCGGTCGAGCGCCTGGTTTGCGTTGTTAGCGTGGAGCGTAGAAATACAGAGATGGCCAGTTTCAGCAAAGGCTAGCGCGTGCTCCATCGTCTCTCTGTCCCTGATCTCACCAATTAGAATAACATCCGGCGCCTGACGCAGAGTATTCTTAAGCGCGGCTCTATAGCTTCGGGTATCAACCCCGACTTCACGTTGGTTTATTACACTCTTCTTATGTTTATGGACGAACTCTACAGGGTCCTCGATAGTGATAATGTGACCACCTGCGTTCGAGTTACGGTGATCTATGAGTGCTGCGAGAGAGGTAGATTTGCCCGAACCTGTACCACCAACAAATAACACTAGGCCACGTTTAGCCATTACGACCTCTTTTAATACTTGCGGTAAACCCAGGTCATCAGCCTTTGGAATCTCTGTGACGATATTACGTGCAACGATTGAAATCTCGTTTCGCTGTTTGAATATATTGATACGGAAGCGACCAACACCGGAAATTGTATAGGCTAGGTTCATTTCTAGCTCTTGCTCAAATTCCTTTGTTTGTTCGCTATCCATCACGCTATATGCAATATCTTGTATTACCCCAGGCTGTAAAGGCTCTTGCTCTAGCGGTTTTAACTTTCCGTGAAACTTTGCGCAAGGCGGCGCGCCGGTACTTAAATACAAATCAGAACCGTCATTACGTGCTAGCACAGTTAAGTATTTTTCAAATTTCATCGAGAATATCCTATTCGTCAGATCAAGAGAGTAAAGAAATCTAGACAATAAGAAATAGACTATATGTGTGGGTTTCGCCAGCTTGAAATGATTTGATGGATACTTGAGCGGTAAAAACGTGAAGTATGAGAGGTAGTACAAGAAGGGAGGAAGAATTGAGCCATATTGTTTATGTAAAACTGAAAATATGGCTCAATCAGAGCTAACTACTGTTCTAACAAGATGCGTAACATTCTTCTTAGAGGTTCAGCAGCACCCCATAGTAGCTGATCACCTACAGTAAACGCTGAAATATACTCCGGCCCCATTGTAAGCTTACGAATACGACCAACAGGAATGCTTAGCGTACCAGTTACTTCAGTAGGTGTAAGCTCATTAATCGTTTGCTCACGATCATTCGGAATAACCTTAACCCAGTCGTTCGCCTTCGCTAATTTTTGCTCAATCTCTTCCACTGAAATATCTTTCTTCAGCTTGATCGTTAAGGCCTGGCTATGACAACGCATTGCGCCAATACGCACGCACAGGCCGTCAATAGGGATCGGTGTGTCTTCAATGCCTAGTATTTTGTTTGTCTCGGCGCCAGCTTTCCACTCCTCCCTGCTTTGCCCTGAAGGTAGCTGGGTATCGATCCAAGGAATCAGGCTACCCGCAAGCGGCACACCGAATTGGTCTTTTGGAAACTCATCAGAACGCAGCCTTTCAGCGACCGCTTTGTCGATATCAAGGATTGCGCTTGCAGGGTCTGATAGTGGATTAATTACAGTATTATGAATATCACCCATCTGCGAGATTAGTTCACGCATATGCTTGGCACCAGAACCTGAAGCTGCTTGATAAGTCATGGGTGAAACCCACTCAATCAAGTCTTCAGCAAACAAACCACCTAGCGCAATCAGCATTAAGCTGACCGTACAGTTTCCGCCAACGTAGTTCTTAACGCCTGATGCCAGGCCTTTATCGATCACGTCACGGTTAACAGGATCGAGCACGATAATCGCTTGATCATCCATACGAAGCGCAGAAGCTGCGTCAATCCAGTAGCCGTCCCAGCCTGAGTCTCTCAGTGGCTGAAATACCTCTTTGGTATAATCACCACCCTGACAAGTAATGATGACATCCATTGCTGATAATTCAGCAATGTCGGTTGCGCTCTTAAGCTTTTTCTCACTTTGACCAACATCTGGCGCATCTTGGCCAGCCTGTGAGGTTGTGAAGAAAATAGGCTCAACCAATGAGAAGTCGTTTTCTTCTTTCATGCGCTGCATTAGCACGGAGCCTACCATGCCTCGCCAACCAACAAGTCCTAATTTTTTCATCTTGAAAACTCTTTTAAATAATCCAATAAGTCTGTTTTATCGCTCAAAATCTACAAATAACCAAGGTGCTTCAGCTTTTCTTTTCTCTTCATAAGCCTTGATTGCTTCGACGTTTTCTAGCGTTACGCCAATATCATCCAAACCGTTTAACAAACAGTGCTTACGGAAGTCATCGACTTCGAAGCTGTATACTTTACCACTCGGTGAAGTCACGGTTTGTTGCTCTAAATCAATACTTAGTTCATAACCTTCGTTTGCGAATAATTCGTTGAAGATTACGTCAACATCTTCTTCACTCAGAACGATCGGTAAAATACCGTTCTTGAAGCAGTTGTTGAAGAAAATATCCGCAAAGCTCGGCGCGATAACAGCACGAAAGCCATAATCATCAAGCGCCCAAGGCGCATGTTCACGAGATGAACCACAACCAAAGTTTTGACGTGCAATAAGAATATTTGACCCCTGATAGCGCGCCTGGTTAAGCGAAAAGTCCATATTCAATGGGCGCTTTGAACAGTCTTGCCCAGGATAGCCTTCATCCAAATAGCGCAACTCATCAAATAAGTTAATACNAAANCCCGTGCGCTTGATCGACTTAAGGAACTGCTTTGGCATAATCATATCGGTATCGACATTGGCACGATCAATCGGAGCAACGATACCTTTAACTTGTGTAAACTTTTTCATCGCTTTTACCCCTTAATAAATTCACGTACATCAACAAAGTGACCGGCTATGGCAGCCGCAGCGGCCATGGCAGGGCTAACCAAATGCGTACGACCACCAAAGCCTTGGCGACCTTCGAAATTACGGTTTGAAGTTGAAGCGCAATGCTCGCCTTCACCCAACTTGTCTGCATTCATTGCCAAGCACATTGAGCAACCCGGTTCACGCCATTCAAAACCGGCTTCTAAGAAAATCTTATCCAGCCCTTCTTGCTCAGCTTGCTCCTTGACCAAGCCAGAGCCTGGAACAATCAGCGCCTGCGTTAAAGAGTCTGCAACCTTGCGCCCCTTGACCACTTCTGCTGCCGCTCTAATATCTTCAATTCTTGAGTTAGTACAAGAACCAATAAATACTCTGTCCAGCTTAATGTCAGTAATAGGCATATCTGCTTCCAAGCCCATGTACTTAAGCGCTTTCTCGATGCCCTCTTTCTCAACTGCATCACTAGCGTTGTCAGGGTTAGGCACATTGTTATCTACCGGAAGCACCATTTCAGGAGAGGTTCCCCAGGTAACTTGAGGTTTGATTTCAGAGCCCTCTAGCTCGACAACCTGATCAAAGACAGCATCGTCATCACTGTGCAAGTCTTTCCAGTTTTCGACTGCGGCGTCCCACATCTCGCCTTTTGGCGCGAATGAACGGCCTTTTACGTAATCGACGGTCGTTTGATCTACTGCGATAACACCTACACGTGCACCAGCTTCGATAGCCATGTTGCACACGGTCATTCGCCCTTCCATAGACAGCTCTTCAATTGCTTTACCTGCAAACTCAATTGCGCAACCTGTACCGCCAGCCGTACCAATTTTGCCAATAATAGCCAAAACGATATCTTTACCTGTGATACCTTCGCCAACTGAACCGTTCACACGTACAAGCATGTTCTTCATCTTCTTCTGAACAAGGGTCTGGGAGGCCATAACATGCTCAACTTCAGAGGTGCCAATACCGTGAGCCAAGGCACCGAATGCGCCATGGGTAGAGGTATGGGAATCACCACAAACAACCGTCATGCCCGGCAAGGTAGCGCCCTGCTCTGGGCCTATTACGTGCACAATGCCCTGGCGCTTGTCTAACATTTTGAATTCAAGCACGTCGAAAGCTTCGCAGTTGTCATCCAAGGTTTGTACCTGGATACGTGAAACTTCATCGGTAATAGATTCAATTCCGCCAGTTCTGTCAGTTGTCGGGACGTTATGATCAGGTGTCGCGATATTAGCATCAGTTCGCCATAAAGGACGACCAGCCAGACGTAAGCCTTCAAAAGCCTGCGGTGACGTTACTTCGTGCAGAAGTTGTCTATCGATATAGATTAGTGAAGAACCATCTTCACGCTGCTTAACCAAGTGGGAATCCCACAATTTGTCATATAGCGTTCTACCAGCCATAACGTACTCCAGTGTTGCTTAAGGCCTAAAATTTGATGCCTGATACTTGATATCAAGCGTGCAC
>NZ_LWGE01001327.1:0-3229 GCF_001635315.1 Oleiphilus sp. HI0123 | reverse complement strand
ATACGCAAGCTGGCCTTTGCTCTATCACTACTCGGTGTATTGATTGCTGAGTCTGTTTTCGCTCTTGGAATTGGTGAGGCGACTGTAACGTCTGCACTTAACCAACCCTTAAAAGCTGAAATAGAGCTTGTAAACTCAGGTGATTTCTCGGCAGAAGAAATTCTTCCTGGACTAGCAACGCGCGAAGAGTTTTTAAAAGCGAATGTCGACCGTGTTTACTTTTTATCCGATCTGAGGTTTAAAGTTGAAACGAATGCCGATGGTAAGCTTGTCGTTGTTCTTACGACAAACAAACCTGTCCGAGAGCCGTTTTTAAATTTCTTAGTAGAAGTGATTTGGCCAAGTGGCCGACTATTGCGTGAATACGCTTTGTTGATTGATCCTCCATTATTTTCAGAAGACCCTGTCGCACCGGTTAAAGCTGCAAGTGTTACGACGCAGGTAGCGCAAACTGGCGATGTTTTTAATGTACCAGAGCCTGCACCGGTAAGTCGCCGTTCTGTTGCTAACCCTTCGACTGGTATTTCAGGTGGTGAGTACGGCCCAACTGGTAGCTCTGATACGTTATGGGATATCGCAATCAAGGCGCGGCCAAATAGAAGTGTTAGCCCTCAGCAGGTTATGTTGGCTATTCAGGACCTAAATCCAGGTGCCTTCATTCAGGGTAATATCAATAAATTGAAGGCAGGTCAGGTTCTACGTTTGCCCAGCCTTGAGCAGATTAAGCAGCGTTCAACGCATCAGGCAATAGAAGAAGTTATTTCGCAGAACGAGTCTGCGAGAGGCAAACGCTCGAAGTCGGTAGCTTCAAGCCAAGCACCGAAAACTGACGTTAATCAGCCAGCAGTTAAGCGGGCTGGTGATGAACTCAAGCTTGTTGTTGCTGAAAAGACAAACGACGGTGCTAGCAGTGCTAACTCTGGTAGCTCTGCAACAGGCGGCAGTAACGGTAAAGAGACTGATCCGAAGCTAGCGATTACGCTAGAAAAATTGGATAAAGCGAGTATCGAGAATAAAGAGTTAAATAGTCGTGTTTCTGACTTAGAAGAACAGCTACAAACCTTGCAAAGACTCCTTACATTAAAGAATGATCAGCTAGCAAATATTCAGACGCAAATGCGAGTCAATGAGCTAGCGGAAGCGAAGGCTGCGCAGGAAACTGAGGAGCTATCTGAGGCTGATAAGCTGATGGCAATGCCTGACGCAGTTGCTGAAAATGCTGCTGAGGCTTCTGATCAGACGGTAGCCGCAAAAGACGCTATGGCTGAAGCTAAGGAAAGTACTGAGCAAATTGCAGCGATGCCAAAGACTGAGCAAGCAGGTCAGGCCGAGAGCATGAAACCTGCTGAGAAATCGCCAGCAGTTGAAAAGGCTAAGTCTATTGAAATGCCTGTAAGCAAGCCAGCTAAGGCTGAGCAGAACATTATCGAAGTGATCGTTGGTAATCCTCTCTACTTATCAATTGCTGTTCTAGTTGTTGTGCTGGTTGTGTTTGTCCTCTGGTTGGTTTCGCGTAATAACGCTAAGCGTGAGCAAGAGTTTCAGGCAATGCACGATAGTGACGAAATTGAATATGAAGAAGAGGGCGAAGATGCGCTATCGTCGGAAGACGATTATCAGGATGCTGAAGAAGACGGCATGCAAGTTGAATCTTTAGATAGCCCTCTTGAAGATGATGACGAATACATAGATGAAGACTTATTTGCTGAAGAAGAGCCTGCCGTCTCTGGCGAGGAAAATGAGGATGTAATCGCTGAAGTTGATGTTTACATTGCCTATGGCAGACTGGATCAGGCTGCAGCAGTTCTTGAAAGTGCAATTTCAGAAGAACCTGTTAGAACAGACTTGCGCTTGAAGTTGCTGGAAGTATATAAGCAAAGTGGTGATACTGAAGCATTTAACCGCCAGTATAGCGAATTAGAAGCAATTCAGGATTCTGAAGCCTTAGATCAAGCGAGCGCTATCCGCGGAGATATGCTGGATGAGCAGTTGGTGTCGCTAGAAGATAAAGAACATGAGCTTGAGCTAGATCGCGAGATGGAAGAGGTTGAGGCCTCAAAACGCGAGGTTGAAGCGTCTATTGAGGCTGAAGCTGAAGCGCTTGAGGAAGAACCACAATCTTTTGACTTTGACAGTGTTGAACTAGATGAAGAGCATGATCTAGGTATTGATGAATCACTCGATGCAGAATTAACTGCTGACTTGGATGACTCGCTTCTAGAGCCTAGTGATGTGCTAGACGAAACTGTAGATGAGATTACTGATGAGTTGTCAGACTCTGGTGAGTTTGATGATGCGATTCTTGACGTGGATCTTGATGACATAGATTTAAGCGGCGAGCTTGAGAAAGAAACCGAGATTCAGCTGCCTTCAGATTTAAGTGATTCAGCCATCGTTGAATCATTAGCTCAGGGCGGAGAAGGAGATTTAGAGTCTGACGCAACATTAGGTGCCGAAAAGCCGGTTATCAGCGATGATATTCTTGAGCAAGCTTCAGATAAGATGAATGCAGATCAGTCGTTTGATGAAGACCTTGGTGATGCAAGCGAGTTTGACTTCCTTGAAGGTACTGATGAAGCGTCTACCAAGCTTGACTTGGCACGAGCGTATATCGATATGGGTGATATCGAGGGCGCCAAAGATATACTAGAAGAAGTAACTAAAGAAGGCAGTTCTGAGCAGCAAGCAGAGGCGGCTGAATTGCTAAGTTCATTGGACTAATTATTTTGCAGTGGTAGTTTTTGGATGAAACTTGTCTTAATTAGACGACCTGAGTTGACTCTCAAATGAGTTCTGGTCATCTTTCGAATGACACGGCCGGTAACGAAATCGTTACTGGCCGTGTTGCGTTATGCTTGTCATATAATGGTAGTGCTTATCACGGGTGGCAGTCTCAAAAGAGTGGCTTACCTACCGTTCAAAAATACTTACAAGAGGCTGTATCAAGTGTCGCCAATCAGTCCATAGAGCTTGTTTGCGCGGGCAGAACCGATAAGGGTGTGCACGGTGCTCATCAGGTTGTTCATTTTGACACCGAAGTGCAGCGTAGTGAAAGAGCGTGGGTTTTTGGTAGCAACTCAAACCTACCAAAAGATATCAGTGTTTCATGGGCTGGCTGTGTTGACTCTGAGTTTCATGCGCGATTTTCTGCTACCAGTAGGCGCTATCATTATGTGATATACAATCACCCGGTCAGGCCTTCAATCTTCCATAATGAAATGACTTGGTG
>NZ_LWGE01001326.1:0-5045 GCF_001635315.1 Oleiphilus sp. HI0123 | reverse complement strand
TTCAAACATCACTCTTTCTCCTAATATTATATTTTCAATCTGCTAGTTGCTGCTTTGTATTGTTGGTTTTTGTAGGCAATTTTTAGAAGTTGCCGGTAAACCATGTTTTTATTTTTTCCATAAAACTTTCGCCTCCCTCAGACCTCATCATCGGCTCACTATCCGTTGTCCTCTGCTTCAGTCCATACATCAATAAACCAACGCCCGTTGCATACATCGGATTATTGACGACATCCGCCAAACCAGATACACCCTGCGGGGATGCTAATCTGACAGGCATATGGAATATCTCTTCTGCTAACTCAACAACGCCTTCCATCTTTGACGTCCCGCCCGTTAACACAATCCCGGCGGCAATTACATCTTCAAAGCCACTTCTACGTAACTCTGACTGTATCAAGGTAAATAACTCTTCATAGCGAGGTTCAACCACCTCAGCCAATGCCTGCCGAGACAAGTCTCGTGGTGGGCGATCCCCAACACTAGGCACTTTTATGGTTTCTTCTGCACCGGCCAATTGCGTCAAGGCACAGGCATATTTAATCTTTATCTCTTCCGCGTTTTGTGTCGGTGTACGCAGTGCCATGGCAATATCATTCGTCACCTGGTCGCCCGCTATCGGGATTACTGCGGTATGACGAATCGCACCACCGGTAAATATTGCGATGTCGGTTGTTCCACCACCAATATCCACAACACAGACACCTAACTCTTTCTCATCGTCAGTGAGCACCGCATAGCTTGAAGCCAACTGCTCTAAAATAATGTCATCAACGTCCAGATCACACTTCTGCACACACTTTTCTATATTCTGAGCTGCGTTAACCGCACAGGTCACCAAGTGCACCTTTGCTTCTAGACGCACACCAGACATACCCAAAGGCTCTTTAATGCCTTCCTGGCTATCAATCACAAACTCCTGAGGGAGAATGTGCAGCACTTTCTGGTCTGCTGGTATTGCCACAGCCTGTGCAGCATCGATAACACGATCAATATCGGCCTGAACAACTTCTCGATCTCGAACCGCAACAATGCCGTGCGAATTCATACTGCGAATATGGCTCCCGGCTATTCCTGCATAGACAGAGTGAATCTGGCACCCTGCCATCAGCTCAGCCTCTTCGACAGCTCGTTGAATTGCGTTAACTGTTGACTCAATATTGACAACAACCCCTCTCTTTAAGCCACGAGAAGGGTGCGAACCGATACCAACTATTTCGATCTGTCCTTCACTATTCTTCTTGCCAACAATTGCAACAATTTTGGAGGTTCCAATATCCAACCCCACGGTAAATTCATTTTCTAATGAGCCAGCCATTCTGGTGTTCCCACGTTACTTTTGTACCAACTTTGCTTTCGCGAAGCCTAAGGCCATCCGATGCCCGGCTCACAAACACATTCCTAATTCTTACTTTTTACCGGATCGCCACTTGATCGCTACACCATTCGGGTAGCGAGCGTCGATTCGGCTAATATTCGCCACGTCAATATTTGCTCTGGAGCTGAAAACCTTACCAACTCGTTCCAGCTTGGCTTCAAGGTTCTGCTGCCCTTCGCGATCTTGTAGCTTAATTTCACCCATTGCGACCGCCACACCATTACTCAAGGTCATATTCCAGACATTTCTAGGTTTCAATTCCAGCGCTCTAATAGCCAAGCCATACTCTTTAAGGCCTTGCTGTAGTACTCCGAGCGTTGAATACATCATATTTTTCTTCGACGCACTGAACTGCTCACTGCCGATCAGTTGCGGTAAAACCAATAAATCACTTCTTAGTTCAGCAGGCTTAAAGACAACACCTTCTGCATTGAGCAACGCTCCGTCATTCCACTGACTCACCGCAACTTGTTCATTTATTAGCAGCTTGATTTCGCCCGGCCAGACTCTACTCACAGTCGCACTGTTAACCCAGGCCAAGCCCTCTACTCGTGTTTGAACGTCTTTTAAGTCAGTCGCTATAAATCCGGCGCCGACTAAACCACTCAACGCTTGTGTCACTTCACTTTCGTTCAGATAAGAAAACGCGCCTGTTACCTTGATCGATGAGATAGGGTGGTCAACTACTTGTATCAGACTGTCTCTTTTAGTCAGTAATACAAGTAGCGCTAAACAAATTAGCGTCACAGTTAGAACACGCTTGAGCACCAAAACAGTCTCTTCACGTACAGCGTTTCCTTCTGCCAACTGAGCGCCCTGCCCCATTACATGAATTGCAGCATTATGTGCCATCTAACTATCCCCTTTATCATTATTATTGTTCTTGCTTAAGCGCTTGTTTGTCACTGCTGACTTCAGTATTTCCAGTAGCAAATCATCAAACTCTAAACCTGAAGCTTTCGCGGCCATAGGAACCAGACTATGGCTGGTCATTCCTGGTATGGTGTTAACTTCTAACAACCAAAAGCGCCCTTTGCTATCGCGCATTACATCGACACGCCCCCAGCCAGAACAGCCTAAGGCACTAAATGCTCTTTCCGCCAAATTCCCCAGACTCTGCTCTTCTTCATCAGATAAGCCTGAGGGTAATAAATATTGTGTAGAATCTGACTCGTACTTCGCTTCATAGTCATAAAAGGTATGGCTGGTTTTTAAGCCAATTACCGGTAATGGCGAACCATTCAACAAGCCAACTGTATATTCATCACCTTCTATCCACTGCTCCAAAAGCACTTGCTCATCCATTTCCAGAGCCTTACTTACTGCGGCTTCCAGCTGTGTCTGATTATTTACTTTAAACACACCAATCGATGACCCTTCACGAGAAGGTTTAACTGCCAACGGGAAACCCATCAATGAAACCAGGCGGGTGAGCATTTCCGGGTTCAACTTCTCTACATAACTAAACTTAGGTGTCGGTAAATTCATCCCCTGCCAAAGGTACTTAGTTCGTGTCTTATCCATGCCAATGGCAGAGCCCATTACACCACTACCGGAGTACGGAATATTCAGGGTCTCTAAAACACCCTGTATCGTGCCATCTTCACCACCACGTCCATGAAGCGCTAAGAATGCCCGGTCAAAAGGCATGTGTTTGACCAGGTCTTCAATCTCTCCACCAAAATCCAGTTTGAAGGCATCAACACCTTTACGCAGCAAGCCATCCAGGACAGCCTGACCACTTTTCAGAGACACCTCGCGCTCCGCCGAGGTTCCTCCCATAATAACGGCAACTTTACCTAGCTTGTCCGCCACTGAACTCATGAACAAGCCTCCAACAACTCGCCATCTTCCGACAAACGAATAGCTATCTGACCGACGCTACCCGCCCCCTGAGTAAGTAATAAGTCGCCGTCTTGAAGCACTGTGGACAAAAGTTTTTCCAGGTTCGGCACTACCTCATCTACCTGGTGACCACCATCGATATAAATTGGCTCAGCACCACCACGCTGACGAATACTGCGGCACAATGCGCGACTATCAGCACTTGGAATTGGTGTCTCGCCAGCGGGGTAAACTTCCATCAATAGCAACACATCAACCTTGGCGAGAACTTTTACGAAGTCCTCATATAGGTCACTGGTACGGCTATAACGATGCGGTTGAAAAACCATGACCAATCGTTTGTCTGGCCAACCCGCACGAATCGCCTGGAGTGTCGCTTCCACCTCACTTGGGTGATGCCCGTAATCATCAACCAACATAACTTTTGAAGCGCTCTTCGCTTCAGTATCTTGTCGTTGAACAGCGTAGTCGCCATACACCTGAAAACGACGCCCTACCCCTTGGAAACTTTCCAAGGCTCTTTGAATTGCGGCATCTTCAACACCCTCATCACTCGCCACAGTGATAGCAGCCAGTGCATTCAGAACATTATGATGCCCCGGCATTTGTAGCGTGATATCCAGGTCATTCATACCCGCCGGTCTCTGTACGGTAAAGCGATTGTGCATACCGTCTTGGCGAATATTATGCGCCCGATAATCCGCACTTTCTGACACACCATAAGTAAGGACGGCACGTGATACCTGAGGCATTATTTCTTCTACTACTGGGTCGTCTACACACATCACCGCAGCACCGTAAAACGGCAGGTTATGAAGGAAGTCTACAAAGGTCTGTTTAAGCTTTGAGAAGTCGCCACCATAGGTATGCATATGATCCGCTTCGATATTTGTAACCACTGAAATCATCGGTGTAAGGTGCAAGAATGACGCATCACTCTCATCTGCTTCAGCAACCAGGTATCGAGACCCACCCAGACTTGCATTGGTACCCGCGCTATTTAAGCGACCACCGATCACATACGTAGGGTCTAAACCTGCCTCGGCGAGTACCGATGCAATCAAACTGGTTGTAGTTGTTTTGCCATGCGTTCCCGCAATCGCGATACCGTGACGATAACGCATTATTTCAGCCAGCATTTCTGCTCGCGGAACAATTGGCGTACGGTGCTCTCTGGCTGCAGCCACTTCCGGGTTGTTTTCATCAATCGCAGAAGAAACCACTACTACATCGGCTTGTGCGACATTTTCCGCATCATGCCCAAAATAGATTTTCACTCCTAATGAAGCGAGTCGTTTTGTCACTGCTGACTCATTTAAATCTGAACCCGAGATTTGGTAACCCTGGTTACGTAGCACTTCTGCAATTCCGCACATGCCCGCGCCACCAATACCTACGAAATGGATCAGACTGATACGGCGCATCTCTGGAATTTCACTCAATACCATGCTTCCTGCATGCTTTAGTACACTCGCATTTGGTTTATCAGGCATAGCAGACTCTCCTACATTCACTGGCTACATTCTCTGTTGCGTCTGCTTTGGCTAATTTTCTTGCTGCCTCGGACAAAATCGATATTCTCTCGGGTTTACTAAATAAAGGAGCCAAGACCTCACTCAAGGTCGACTCGCTCAAATCCTGTTGGTCTAATAACCATGCCGCACCGCCCTTGGTCATATACTGGGCATTGAGCGTTTGGTGGTCATCGACCGCATGAGGATAAGGGATGAGGATCGCTCCCAAGCCCGCCACACATAGTTCAGATATGGTTAAAGCACCGGCTCGACAGATCACAAAGTCAGCCCAGCGATAGGCTGCGGCC
>NZ_LWGE01001325.1:0-7671 GCF_001635315.1 Oleiphilus sp. HI0123 | reverse complement strand
AAGCGTATGACTACTGTACACAAGCTAATGGGTGAACCCCACACACCCTTAATTTCTTATACGAAAGGGGCACCTGAAGCAGTACTTTCCTGCTGTAGCCAAGCTTTTACCCAAGCCGCAGAAGTGCAGCAGTTTGATCGTGATCTCTGGCTAGATATTGCAGAAGACCTTGCGACACAAGGCTACCGAGTACTCGCTTTCGCTATGAAGAACTTAAATGACGGCGACACTTTCGATCAGGAAACGCTTGAGTCACAGATGACTTTCCTAGGCTTAGCCGCATTGATCGACCCTCCCCGAGAAGAAGCCAAAGAGGCCGTTCAACAATGTAAAACAGCTGGTATCACACCGATAATGATTACCGGGGATCATCCTGCAACAGCTTTGGCAATTGCGAAACAACTCGATCTGGTTCCAGCTAACGAGTCAGCGAATAGCAGTGAACATCACCCCAGTGTCATTACCGGGGCTGATATGGCATCGATTGATGATATTGAACTCCAACAAACTGTTCAGTCAACGCAAGTTTATGCGCGAGTCTCACCAGAGCAGAAAGTCCGACTGGTAAATGCAATTCAAAGCAATGGCGAATATTGCGCAATGACTGGAGACGGAGTGAACGATGCCCCAGCACTCAAAAATGCCCACATAGGTGTCGCTATGGGGAAGAATGGCACTGACGTAGCTCGTGAAGCTTCTGATATGGTGCTACTCGACGACAACTTCGCCACCATCGTCAAAGCAGTCGAACAGGGTAGACGAATCTTCGATAATATTCGAAAATTCATAAAATATACGATGACCAGTAACTCAGGTGAAATTTGGGTATTACTGCTCGCACCTTTTTTGGGTATGCCTATTCCCCTGCTGCCTATCCACATTCTTTGGATAAACTTGGTTACCGATGGTTTACCTGGATTGGCCCTATCTGTCGAGCCAAAAGAAAAAGGTGTCATGGCCAGAGCGCCACGCCCACCAAATGAAAGTATTTTTTCTCACGGTATGTGGCAACACATTGTATTTATAGGTTTTTTAATCGGTGCACTATCTCTCTTCGCCCAATATTGGGCCCTAGAGTACAGCCCCGACTACTGGCAATCAATGGTATTTACCACGCTGACTTTATCCCAGCTCATGCATGTCATGGCAATTCGTTCAGAAACCTTGTCTCTGTTTTCTATCGGGTTCTTTACCAATAAGGCCTTAATTGCGGCATTGATCAGTACTCTCGCACTGCAATTACTTGTTATTTACACGCCACTAGGTAACGAATGGTTTAAAACTCAGGCACTCCCCATGACGGAGTTATTGATCTGCTGTGGACTAGCTTTAGTAGTTTTCTTCGCCGTAGAAGGCGAAAAGCATTTGGTAAGAAAAGGCTGGCTATATAAGAAATAAACGAGGTAAAAATAAAGAGGTTCAGAGTCGAATGGCACTTACTTAAGGAGAAAATGGCGTCATTCCCTTGAACAAGGGAATCCATTGTTTTGAGGCTAACTCAATGAAATTGAAGGACCATGACTATCGCTAACCTAAAGATTTCTAGTCTTTTTTAACTCTCTAGGTCAGCCAAACGGCTGAAAAACAATGGATTCCCGCCCCGCCCAGGCGGCCCTCTCTTGCTGCGCAATTCACCTTGTGCGCGGGAATGATGAGTTTCGGGGCGAAATCAAGCTTAAGTAAGTGCCATTCGGGTCAGAGTCAAAAAAGCCAACTGAACTCTGACCCAAATATTACTTAGCGCATTCTTACCTGATAATTCGCGTAGCTTTTCGCCACTATCGTACCTTCAGCGTCTTTAACCTCACCTTCCAGGACAAAGCTACTCTTGCCTTCTGCCAAGGTTTCTTCTTCCAGGCGGGCTAGTTCTTGGTCAGATAAACCAAACTCAACCGTGACATCAGTTTTGGCAACCTTGATGAATTCCATCTTTAAGTCGACTAAGACAGGATAAAAACGCTCATCAAAGCTCAGCATTGAAATAATGCCCCCAGGAATTTCGGCGACGGTAAATAGCGCGCCTGCGTACATGGCATTAAAGTGATTCTTGTTTGGCTTAAGGGGAATACCTGCTTTCAAAAAGCCGCGCTTTACCTCAAGTACTTTAAAACCATTTCGCGTCGCAAAAGGAATCGCCTGACCAACAAACTTGGTCAACAGAGCCGTCATTGCGGTGCTTTGAACTTTGGAGACAAAGCCTGAAGCGTCTGACTGAGGTTTGTTTGCCCAGTCACGCATGCGATTTTGTAGGTCTTGATTGATAGACTGAAGGTAGCTCATCATGTGGCCATCTTCCTTAAAGTAATTTGAAGGCGCTAGACTACCAGCCTGAGCAAGGCACGCAAGTGATATTCACTTAGTAGAAAAAGGGTACGCTAGGCAGCACCCGAGTTGCCATAACTAATGAAACGCTGCTCAAGCATTTCATACTCTTTTTTCAAGCGGTTCAGCTCGTCTTGCAATTCTTTAGGGGACTGACTGTTTTCTGCGAGGTCGACATAGTTGCTTTCGAGGGTTTCGCGCTCAGCTTCAGAACGTTTCAGTTTTTGCTGTGCCTCTTCAAGCGACTGCTTTAATAGGTAGGCTTCACTGTTGTCCGCCTTGAGATCATCAAGCTCTTTGGTCATAAGTGATGAATTAATTCGTAATTTCTTAATCTCCTTCACTTTCTCGTCCAGTTGTTCCGAAAGCTGCTGTGTTTTTTCGATTAACGATTCTTCTCTCTCATTGCTTGTATCAACAGCATCAACAACCCTCTTTAGGCTTGAAACTTTATTAGCCTCTTTTTCAATGTCTCGGCTAGCTTGCTGATATTGAACATTCATTGAGGTAATCCGCTTTCCTGATTCTTTCAAGGAGGCTTCGAGTGCCTCAATATGTTCAAGCAAACGCTGCCGCTCAGAATCACTAAAGGCTTGCCGGTCATTCTCAGATGTCATATCTTTAAGTTGCGAGCTCAAACTTAATTGCTGGCCGGACAATTCATCCAGTTTGTTCATTCCATCTTCGACAGACTCTTCCTCACCTTCTGAATCAGGCGCAGTCTTGCCTACCGTTTTTCCATCGTAGGCATATTCAAAAGTATGATGTTTCCCCGGCTTAAGCTTTGTCAGCTTATGCTTCAAAAACATAATGTAAGCGACGCTAATGCACAAACAAGCAAAGGTGCCGATTAGCAGCTGAATAATGATGTAATTTGTATCTGTCGGCATAATGTCTCTTCTTGGGCCATCCTTGATACGCAATCTTTCAACAAAAATTGCCTAAATTAAACGTAAATTTATTCTAATCGTAAATATAGTCTTATTTTGTTCATTTTTCTGTTGTGAATAATACAGTTTTTTACGTCATAACATCCATGTTCTGTAATATTTTGTTATCACCGACAATTATTCAGAGCAAAAATAAAATTCTTTTCTATACTGGAAGGTAGCCGATTTCCTTCTTTCGTTAAGAGATTCCACTATGCACGTGAAGCAATGCGTTTAAAAAACAGGATGCTGACAGAATGAACAAGCAAACTTTTTATAGCTTGCTATCAGGTGTGTGGACTAAGCTATTTGGTGCCGAGCTCAAATATATTGAGCCCCAGCCTCATCAACAAGAATGCATTTTAGAGTGCTTTGTAGAAATACCTATCGTTGGCCAAAACAATTTTTTAATGGTTTTAGCAATGCCAACAAAACTTAGCTACAGGGCCGCCTCTCTATTATTTCAGCTACCGGAAGAAGAGCTCAGCAAAAACGACGCAAATGACGCGCTCTGTGAATTAGGAAATATCCTGGCAGGCCAAGTACAACTCGAAATAAGCGAAGATACACACTTAGATGTGCCGATCCAGCTTACGAAGGAACAAGCGCAAACGCTAATGCAGGATATTGAGCCGGATTGGGAAGTCTTTACGCAGGATGAAGACGGAACAACCATATATGCCGGCGTATTTATTGGACAAAGTTAGCGCAATGAATAAACTATCGCTTCAAATAATTAATAAAGCAATTCAAACACTTGCTATATACAAAGGGTCTTATCCGCAATGAAATTTCTTATCGTAGACGATAGCCGTGCCATGCAAGTTATTGTTAAACGTGGCCTAGAACAGCTGGGTTATAGCGACAATGAATACAAGACGGCAAATAACGGAAAAGATGCGCTTAATATAGCCAAAGACTGGACGCCTGACCTAATTCTATGTGACTGGCATATGCCGGAAATGACAGGAATTCAGCTGCTGCAATTATTGAATAAATTGGAACTACCCAGCAACATCGGGTTTGTCACCTCAGAAACCTCTGAGAGCCGTTTAAAAGAAGCGAAAGAAATGGGTGCATGTTTCATTGTAAACAAGCCCTTTACCGATGAAGATTTGCATAAAGCAGTTCTGCCTATCCTCCAAGGCGCAATAGAAGGTGAGGATGCTTTAAAGCAAGATACAGCCGTAACTTGCGACAAAGGCATCACACTACCTACGGCAGCCGCATTCGATAAAGCCATTAATGCGGTCACCAGCTCTTCGGTTAAACTCACCGAAAAAACAACCGAGCCACTCAATTACGAGCACCTTCCCTTCATTACAGGTATTTACGCGATATCAGGCACCTCGTCTATTCGTAGTATCTGCGTACTCGATCTTGAAGCAAGCTGTTTTTTGGGTTCCGCTCTGCATAACCTGCCGGTTGAAGATGCGCTTGACTCAATACAGAAAAAGGCAATCCCAAAGCAGCTTCTCGAAAACTGCGGCATGGTACTCAAGGTAATTTCGGTTCTATTCTTCGACCAAAAAAGTGGCACGGACCTAAAGCTGGAAAACTTCCACCTGATCGCCAAACCATTCGATAAACTAGATGCGTTAAGTCGAAAAGGCGGTAACCAGCGCATGGATTTTGAGCTCTGTATAGATGGTTATGGGAAGGGCCGAATGTCGGTGATCGCAGTTAATCGCTAAGTTAGTTATCTATTCCGTTCATTTGTCTGGACCTTATATTTAACCTCGCTCCCTTACTCAATCTATTATCACCTTATACACTCCTATCACCTTGGGGGTATAAAGTTGATTAGGGTCAACTGCCCTGCTTTTCTTCGTTTCTCTTCGCTACAGATCACTGTATTAATGTTCGCAACGTCAATGGCTTACATTAAATATTGGATCTACAGACGAGATGAAATACCCTTTTGATGGAACAAGCTTTTCCCTTAGGAATTTGTATCTATTAGTTTCCTGTCTATTTATCTGCCTTATCGGCAGCCCTGCTTTTTCTGCCGGGCTTGATATCACGCCAATTAAAGCCCCTCTTCCCTTTATCCAAGAGGCTTTCCCGAATGCCAGCTCGATTTCTGAAAAAACTGGCGACCCTCAAATCAAAACGATTTTCCAAGACGAGCAAGTCATTGGCTACGCCTTTGAAACAGATGATGTCGCGCGTATTCCTGCCTACTCCGGTGAACCCGTCAATACACTTGTGACGTTGGATACTCAAGGAACAATCATTTCTGCCAATGTTCTGGAACATCATGAACCTATCTTGCTGGTAGGAATTCCAGAGCAAGATTTATGTGACTTTACGGACCAATACCAAGGGCTAAAAGTTAACACCAAGGTAAAAGTCGGCACGGGAACAGAAGAGAACACCGAGTATCTCGATGGCGTATCCGGTGCAACCGTCACTGTGATGGTGATGAACATGGGGATTATTCGCGCCGCCAACGAAGTGGCGATCGCGCATGGCATCATCGAAGCCTCTGAATTTGCCTCACAGGCTGCGGCCACGATTAATCAAGAAGTCTACCAGCCTTCCGACTGGCAGACCCTGACAGGCAACGGTGCGATCCGACGTTTCCATTTGAACAATTCCAAAGTCGATGATGCTTTCATGGCAACTGAAGCTGCGGACCAGGCAGCCCCGCTTGAAGAAAAAGAAGACACTTTTGTCGATCTATATTATACGCAATTGAATATCCCGACAGTCGGCCGTTCACTCTTAGGTGACGGTGAATATGAATGGATGATGGAGCAACTAAAGCCCGGCGAGCATGTAATAGGTTTACTCGGAAACGGCTATTCCTTTAAAGGCTCTGGCTATGTTCGCGGAGGAATATTTGACCGAATCGTCATTCACCAAGGTAAAAATGAGTTCAGCTTCAGGGATACCGAACAATACCGAATTAACGACCTATATGCTGCGGGTACGCCGCACTTTAAAGAAATGTCGCTGTTCATTGTCAGCGAGCATCATAAGTTTGACCCCGGACAACCCTGGCAAGTCGAGCTACTTATTCGCCGCCAGACAGGCCCTATTGAAGGCGTCTTTACCAGTTTTAAACCAGAGTATGCCGCACTCGAAGAGTTTTTAATTAGGCCTGAACCGCCAGAAATCTAAGAAGAAAAAGCGCTATGGGAACAGGTTTGGGAAGATAAGAGTACGGCAACGAAACTGCTGGTCTTCAGCATGTTGGTTCTCACCCTTGTATTATTCATACAAGATTGGTTAGTTAAGTTCCCTCGCTTTATGCACTATTTCAGAATTGGCTTCCTTCTTTATACAGTAGGGTTTATTGGCTGGTACTGTAAGGGACAGCTGTCCGTTGTCAATGTACTTACCTTCGTTCAATCGCTGATGAACGACTTCAACTGGGAAACCTTCCTCCTCGACCCGATTATTTTTGTACTTTGGGTTTTTGTCGCTGCCACAGTCTTAATGTGGGGCCGAGGTGTTTACTGCGGCTGGTTGTGCCCCTTCGGTGCCTTGCAAGAGCTGATAGGCGAAATCGCGATGAAGCTACGCATTCCTCAGCTACATATTCCTTTTGTTATTCATGAGCGTTTATGGGCGATTAAATACCTAATTTTGCTAGCTTTGTTTGGCTTATCACTGGAGTCCCTGGCTGTCGCAGAAACCTATGCCGAAGTGGAGCCTTTCAAAACAACTTTCCTGCTGCGCTTCGATCGCGATTGGCCCTTCATTCTTTACGCGGCCGGGCTTCTGGTTACGTCAATATTTAATCGTAAGTTCTATTGCCGCTACGTCTGCCCAATGGGTGCAGCCATTGCTATTCCTTCTTTCGCTCGCCTCTTCGACTGGCTAAAACGCCGAAAAGAATGCGGCAAGCCCTGCCAGCTTTGTGCCCAAGAGTGTGAGATCGGAGCGATTGCTCCTACTGGTGAGATTAATATGCGCGAATGCCACTACTGCCTCGATTGTCAGATGACTTATCACAGTAAAGAGAAATGCCCACCACTTGCCAAAAAATACCGCAAAGCAACGAAAGAAGCGCCTGTCGAGCCGGTTCGTATTGTCAACCAAGGAGGCTCATAAGATTCGAATACAAAAGAAAAACACACAATAAAAGCAATTAAAGAATTAGCAGTACAAACAACGAAGTAAGAAGTTCTCTATCACAACCAGGAACAACTTGGAGATCATTATGACCGACATAAATAAGGAAAACCCTGTCGACCGCCACGTCGATGATAGTCCTGAAAAAGAAGGCATGAGCCGTCGTAAATTTATTGGTGCAACCACTTTAGTCGGTGGTGCAGGTGTTGCTGCGTCAACACTTACCGCATCCATGTTTTCAGAACTTGCTCAGGCAAAAACGGCCGAGAAAATGGCTGCTAGCGCCCATGTAGGGCCAGGTGAGCTCGACGAATATTACGGCTTTTGGAGTGGAGGT
>NZ_LWGE01001324.1:0-5094 GCF_001635315.1 Oleiphilus sp. HI0123 | reverse complement strand
CAAGAACTACACCGTTGCCATGGCTCGTACTATGGACCCTCACTCAGCGTCTGCACAGTTCTTTATCAATGTTAAAGACAACACGTTCCTAGACTATACGGCTGAAACAATGGAAGGCTGGGGTTATGCAGTATTTGGTGAAGTCGTTGAAGGTCAAGACGTTGTCGATAAGATCAAAGGCGTTAAGACCACGACTAAAGCTGGCCACCAAGACGTGCCAGTTGAAGACGTGATCATTGAAGAAGCTAGCGTTCTTGAAGGTGAAGCAGCTGAAGATGGTGAATAAGACCTCGTCATGAGCACTTATTTTATTTCAGATCTGCATCTGGAAGAGTCACGCCCTGATATTATCAGGGCTTTCTTTTTATTCCTCGACTCTATTCAAAACGATGCTGACAAGCTCTATATTCTTGGTGATTTCTTCGAAAGTTGGATTGGTGACGATGAAAACACCGAACTTCAGCTTGAAGTAAAACAGCGCCTCAAAGCCCTCAGTGAGCAAGGTTGCCAACTTTTCTTTATGCACGGTAATCGTGACTTTTTAGTAGGCGATGTTTTCGCACAAGAAACTGGCGCCACCCTACTTGATGATCCATGTGTTATCGACGTAGCAGGCGAACCAACACTGCTTATGCATGGCGATAGCCTCTGTACTGCTGATACCGGCTACATGAAATTCAGAGCAACCATTCGTAACCCCGCTTTCTTGGCTCCCTTCTTAAAGCGCCCGATTGAAGAGCGAAAAATCACAGCTCAGCAACTTCGAGCAATGAGCCAAGCGAATAACCAGGATAAAAGCACAGAGATCATGGACGTAACGCCTGAAGAGGTGATTCGTGAACTTGAAGCACATAAGGTTCAACACATGATACACGGGCATACTCATCGCCCAATGATTCACGAAGTCGAAGCAAACGGCTTACCAGCTGTACGAATCGTATTAGGTGACTGGGACAAGCATGTTTGGTATCTGAAAGTCGATCAAGATGGCGAACATCACTTTAAAAACTATCTTCTCGAAGAACAAAACCCGAATATATAAACAATGAGCAAACACCCTCACTTTGACTCCATTATTATTGGCGGGGGTGCCTCAGGTTTAATGTGCGCACTAACAGCCGGTCAACTTGGCAAGCGCGTTTTGGTTCTCGACAGCAGCAATAAAGTCGGCAAGAAAATATTGATGTCTGGCGGCGGCCGCTGCAACTTTACCAACTACTATGTAGAGCCCAGCAACTATCTTTGCAGCAACCCTCACTTTGTAAAATCTGCCCTTGCGCGCTACACCCAATGGGACTTCATCGGCCTGGTCGATAAACATAGCATCCCTTATCATGAACGCTCTCATGGCGAGCTGTTCTGCGATAATTCAGCAAAAGATATTCTGAAGATGCTACTCGATGAGTGCAGCGACGCCGGTGTCGAGATCAAAACCAAATGCCAGGTGGAGTTTATCGAAACCCTAGACGAAAGTGATGAGCAGCGCTATATACTTCGCTCTAACGCCGGTGTTTTCACCTGCCGTTCCTTGGTGATCGCAACCGGTGGCCTATCCATTCCTACACTAGGTTCAAGCGGCTTTGGCTACGATATTGCCGAACAATTTAACCTGCCTCTCAAAGAACGTTCAGCGGGATTAGTCCCTTTCATTTTCACCGATCAAACCAAAGCGCTTACTGAACGCTTATCAGGGTTAGCGGTTGACGTGACAATGGAAACCAACGGCACCACATTTCGAGAGAACATGCTGTTCACTCATCGCGGCATTAGCGGCCCTGTTGCCCTACAATGCTCCAACTATTGGAAGCAAGGCGACCTTATTCATATCAACCTGTTACCTGATCTAGATGTTGAAGCCACACTACTTGAATTCAAGTCATCGAAGCCAAAATCTCTTCTCAGGAATATATTGTCTGAACATTTCTCCAAAGCCTTTTGTTTAGAACTACAAGCTCTATTTTGGAAAGCTGAAGCAGAAAAACCGATGGGCGAATTTACCGACAGCACCATTAGATCGATTGCCACTCACCTAAACAACTGGACACTAAAACCCGCCGGAACAGAAGGCTACCGGACCGCTGAAGTCACCTTGGGCGGTGTCGACACCGATGTTATTGCTTCCAAAACAATGGAGTGTAAAACCCAGCCAGGCTTATATTTTATCGGTGAAGTGCTTGATGTCACTGGCTGGCTAGGCGGATTTAATTTTCAGTGGGCCTGGGCTTCTGGTGTTGCTGCGGGTGAGAGTGTTTAGCTTGTACCGAGTGAATTAAAACGAAGACATGCTGAATAAAACGAAGACAAAAGTTGGCGGACTTTCAGCCGAAAAATCACATATCCAATTGTTTTATATATAAATAGCTAATATTTAGCTTTGTCTTCGTTTTTTAGTTAAACGTTTGCAATTCCCTTTCTCGATAAGATTTCATCGACCATTCCTGAATATTCGCATGCAGTTTCAGTCATTGATAATAGCTGTTTGCGCAACAATTCCTTTAGCATCTCATTTTCTTCCTGCATATAACGCTCGTACAAATTGCTTACTTCTTCAATCTTCTCCATTTTATTCAAAATTAAAGGCAAACGATTTCTTGAGTTTAACTCCAAAATGCGAATCGATATTTCTGCACAACTGCTTCCAGATAACCAACAAACAATAGGCCCATGCTGCTACTCCGGCAGGAGTTCGATGACGCGGTTCATTCTAGATTCCAACGAACCGCCTAAGATTTCAAATGCAACGTTGCACTTCGTTAGCTCTTCTAAATACCAGCTGTGCTGCCAGAACCTGAAGTCTTCATCTTTTCTGGTGCCGTCTTGGACCAATGGAAAGTCTGGCTCACATAAAAATACATGATGGTATGGGCGTTCAGCGAAAGCGCTTATTATATTACAGCGCTGCTTAAAAAGTGCATGTGAATAGCAAAGCGTTGTAACAGGAGAAGTATCACAAAAGATATACCGTCTCGCCTGTCTCTGAGCGAGATCCTCTTTATGAGTCTGTGTAATGCAAATATCTATCAGATCTTCTGGCGTAAGGTCGCCATTTTTTTCTTCCCATAAATCTCTGCCGTATTCTTCAACCAGCGGCTCATTAAATTGTTCAGAGAGAAGCCGAGATAGCTTTGATTTACCTGTTGATTCAGCCCCTAGGAAAACAATCTTTTGGACGCTAAAGTCAGCTTGGACAGATTGATCGATTAGCCCATTGTCTTGGTTCCGAGTAGAACGCATAAGTGAGCCACTTACCGGATAAGTTTCCCTGTTGAGGTCGACACAAACATGCTCGACAGGAGAACCAAAACCAGTCGCTGGATCACTCAGAAATTGAGCGAAGCCATCCCCATATTCTTCACTCGTAAAGACTGCATCAACTTCCAAACCAAACTTGTATGAAAGAAGTCGATAGGTGAAATGCCGATGCATATGGTCAGCTTCACTATTGCTGGGCATTGGAAGATTCCAAGCGCTATGAGCTCGCCAAGACTCGACCGTGGCAGCATCAACACACAGAACGCTAGCGGATGGAAAAACTGATTTTATCCAATGCTCTCTTATCTTGGCAGAGCAGGATGGAAACTCAGGCCTTGAGTAGCTGATGACGACAACATCTTCACACTGATTAAATGCGTTTTGTATTAGATACTCGTGCCCTTTATGAAGAGGTGAAAATTTTCCAACGACTAATCCGCGCTTAAAGGGCTTTGTTGCCAAGTCTTTTCTCCCTTATTTTCACTCCTGTATATTTTTATCCACGAATACAGCCCATACCACGCATTGCACCAGAACAAGCCGTACACAAACGCCGTCAGATAAAGCTCTCGGGAGAAGTAAAGCGGGACAGCGACGGTATCTACGATCAACCAGCAAACCCATGTCTCTAGCCTTCTCTTCATCAAAAGAAACTGCGCAAGAACGCTAAACATGAGAACAATTGAATCGATAAATGGCGCGTACGCATCCGTCATCTCATGCAAAAGCCATCCATAGGCTAAGGTTGCTAAGACTGCAGCTGCTATGAATGAAACGAAATTTGTCATTTTGGTTCGCTGAATCGGGTGTAATTGTTTTTTAGCCCCCCAATACATCCAGCCATAGATGCTCGTGAGTATGAAGAACACCATCAGCGTGACGTCTGCATAGAGATTGACCTGATAGAACAGAACGGCAAACAAGCCGCAGCCTATGATACCAGTCCACCACGTGTTTACATTGTTTCTCGCTGCCAATATGACGCTGATAACAAATACTGCGTTTGCAGACCATTCCAAATAGCTAATCAAAATATGTTCCTTAAATCACTTGAATATTGAATTATTTTTTTATCGCTGCTTACTTTCTCAAACAGATTGATCTGAACCTGTTGGCCAAGCTTAGTTTCCAATAACTGTTTAATTGAATCCGAATACGTCTCATTCGGCAAAGTTATAGTCAGTGTACCTTCTGCATATTGATGCAAAGAAAACTGAGATAATGGAAATTTCTGTAGCATATGCGTGACATCAACATTGTTAAGCCATACACCATCTTTAGTCTTATACTGAACCGGCGGCCGCCCTTCTAGATCTCTGATGTACCAATGCCCGTCTTCAAGCTCGAGTCTTCCAAAATCACCGGTGCGATAACGTATCAACGGCAGATAATCGTTAAACCCACCGGTCAAAACAATCTCCCCTCTTTCTCCGCAATCAACCGGATTGCCATTGGCATCAAGGATCTCGACTAGAAGTTTTGACTGAAGAAGTCGAAAGCCTTCTTTGCCGGGCACACTGCAACCTACTGGCCCAACCTCATTCAGAGAATATAAATCTAAGATCGGACACTTATACCGAGATTCAAAATCATCCCGAACTGCTTTCAACAAAGTCATTGACGTACTGAGTATTGCCTTCGGCCGATGCCTAAACGGGATCATTGAAAGTTCTGACAAAGATATTGGGTCGCCAGAGATAAGGTCTGGTTTGTTGAGGTCGATGTAAAGCTCCCGATCATCAGGACTACCCCAATCGTTTGGATGAAAATTTAACTTCAACAACGCTTTATTGTTCAGATAGGGAGACACAGACGCATAAGTGAAACAACTCTCTTGAAACC
>NZ_LWGE01001323.1:0-6099 GCF_001635315.1 Oleiphilus sp. HI0123 | reverse complement strand
GGCGAATTTGTTCACAGTGAAAGCGTGCAAAAACAAAACGTTCTTAACCCCGCGACACAAGAGGTACTTGCAGAGGTCTCATTCGCCACGAAAGGCGAAATTGATCGCGCCGTTGAAGGCGCCAAAGCCGCATTCTTAGAGTGGAAAGAAACCCCTGTCAGTGAGCGCGCTCGCTTGATGCTACGTTACCAGTATTTGTTAAAGGAACATCAGCGTGAGATTGCCGAGATTCTTGCTAAAGACACGGGTAAAAATATTGAAGATGCTATGGGTGATGTATGGCGCGGTATTGAAGTTGTCGAGCATGCTTGCAACATTCCTTCCCTGTTAATGGGTGAGACTGTCGAAAATGTTGCTAAGGGCGTAGATACCTATAGCCTGACCCAGCCGCTTGGTGTGACGCTCGGTATTACCCCGTTTAACTTTCCGGCAATGATTCCGCTTTGGATGTTCCCTATGGCAACAGCCTGTGGAAACGCCATGATCCTTAAGCCCTCTGAGCAAGTTCCCTTAGCGACTGTTCGTTTATTAGAGCTATTCCAGGAAGCCGGGGCACCCAAAGGTCTGGTGCAAATGATTCATGGTGGCAAAGACCAGGTTCACCAACTTATTAAACATCCTGATATTCTGGCGACCTCATTTGTTGGTTCAGTACCTGTTGCCAAAGATGTGTATCTAACAACCACTCGCGAGATGAAGCGTGCTCAATGCTTTGCCGGTGCGAAAAATCACATGGTCGTACTTCCTGATGCCGACAAAGACACCGTCATGAACGCATTAGTCGGCGCTACGGTTGGCGCTGCCGGACAACGCTGCATGGCAATTAGCGTGATTGTTTTTGTTGGCGAAACAATCGTCTGGGCAGATGAGCTCGCTGAACGCCTAAAAGCGGTTAAGCCCGGCATTTGGGACTCACCTGATTCAGCTTATGGGCCTTTGATTAGTCCTCAGGCTGTAGAGCGTGTTTCAGGCTTGATTCAAAAAGGAATAGACCAAGGCGCAAACTGCTTGGTAGATGGTCGAGACATCGTTGTAGAAGGTTACCCGAATGGCAATTGGTTAGGCCCTACACTCTTCACTGATGTTTCGACTGAGATGGACATATACCAGGAAGAAATTTTCGGGCCAGTTGTGTCATGCATGAACGTTGAAACGCTTGAAGATGCAATCAATTTGGTTAACAGTAACCCCTACGGCAACGGTACCTCAATATTTACCCAATCTGGCGTTAGTGCACGAAAATATCAGCACGAAATAGAAGTTGGTCAAGTTGGTATTAACCTGCCCATTCCCGTTCCGCTACCTTTCTTTTCATTTACTGGTTGGAAAGGCTCGTTTATGGGGGATTTACATGCTTACGGAAAGCAGGCAGTCCGCTTTTATACTGAGACAAAAACAATTACAGCAAGCTGGAAATCATCTCCTGCGCAAGCACCCAACATGTCGATTAGCTTAAAGTAGACAGATTAATTTATAAGGCCACCTAAAGTATTATATTTTATGAATTACGACTTAAACGAAGATCAGCTCGCTTTCCAGGAAACAGCAAAACGTTTCGCAGAGACAGAACTTGCACCTCAGGCTAGTATATGGGACGCAGCCTGCGAGTTCCCGAAGCAAGCCTTTGTCGAAGCAGGTAAACTTGGGTTTATGGCCATGTACGTGCCAGAGGCTGATAAAGGTATTGGTCTGTCGCGATTAGACAGCTCCATTATTATGGAAGAACTAGCGTCCGGCTGCACCTCTACCGCTGCGTTTATTAGCATCCATAATATGGCGTTTAATATGCTTGCTCGCTACGGTCGTAAGTCACTGGTCGATCAGTGGTCAGAAGCACTAGCTTCAGGGCGTAAACTCGTCAGTTATTGCCTGACTGAACCGGGAGCCGGGTCTGACGCTGCCTCACTAACGACCAGTNGAAAACTCGAAGGCGATCACTATATCGTTAATGGTTGTAAAGCCTTCATATCCGGCGCTGGCGATACTGACCTTTTAGTCACAATGCTTAGAACTGGCGAGGCAGGCCCAAAAGGTATTACTTGCCTTGCCATACCCGCTACAAGTGAAGGTATCAGTTTTGGTAAGAAAGAAGAAAAGCTCGGATGGAGCAATCAACCGACCCGCTTGATTCATTTTGAGAATGTACGCGTACCCAAAGAAAACCTTTTGGCACATGAAGGTGACGGTTTCAAGTTGGCGATGGAAGGCCTAGATGGCGGCCGAATCAATATTGCTGCCTGCTCAGTCGGTACTGCGCGCGCGAGCCTGCAACAGAGTATTAACTATGTTAAGGAGCGCAAGCAATTCAATCAGACGATTGCCGATTTTCAAGCCACACAGTTCAAACTGTCTGATATGCTGACAGAGCTTGTAGCCTCTCGCCAGATGATCCGCCTAGCCGCATTTAAACTCGACCAAGGTGCAGCCGATAAATCGGTTCATTGCGCGATGGCTAAACGCCTAGCGACTGATCTCGGTTTTAAGATTTGCGATGAAGCCCTACAATTGCACGGTGGTTACGGCTATATCAAGGAATACCCTATCGAACGTTACTTTAGAGATACGCGCGTGCATCGTATTCTCGAAGGTACTAACGAAGTAATGCGCTTAATCATTGCTAGAGCCTTGTTATCTGATGAAAACTTCCAGCTTCTCGGATAAGCTAGTAGGCAAGCTTCGCGCATTCCAATCTTCTGAAAAAGGAAAGAACACCCGCTATGACACAAGAAAATCAGAATATTTCCTCTAGTGACAAAATTATTGTTACTGTCGATGGTCATATTGCTAAAATTACTATCAACAATCCACCTGCAAATACCTGGGACTTGGAAAGCCTTGGCGCGCTTTCAAGCGTCATCGTAAAACTCAATGCAATGAGCGGAATAAGTGCCTTAGTCATACACGGGCAAGGCGAAAAGTTTTTCTCTGCTGGTGCAGACCTTAAGCAGTTTAGTAGCGGCGACAAGATACTTTCAAAAGATGTTGCACACCGTTTTGGCGAAGCATTTGAAGCCCTTGCAAGTTTTAAGGGTGTATCCATCGCGGCTATCAATGGTTACGCGATGGGTGGAGGTCTTGAGTGTGCACTTGCCTGTGATATCCGTATCGTCGAAGAACAGGCTCAGGTTGCACTGCCTGAAGCAGGTGTTGGTCTTTTACCATGCGCTGGTGGCACACAGCGGTTGAGTTGGTTAATTGGCGAAGCGTGGGCAAGTAAAATGATCTTGCTCGGGCAGAGAATGGATGCCGAAACAGCCGTTCAAACCGGATTAGCACTAGAAAGTGTACCGAAAGGCGAGGCCTTATCAAGCGCCATGAACTATGCACAGTCTGCAAGTAAGCAAAGCCCCGATGCTTTGTTTGCCTGTAAAAAGCTTTTAAGTACAGCTCGAGAAAACGCCATATCGCTTTCACTTCAGCATGAGCGCACCGAATTCATTAATCTAATTGGTGGTGACAACCAGCTTGAAGGCACTAATTCGTTTCTCGAGAAACGCTCTCCAGAGTGGAAAAAGTAAATGAATAAATCATCACAAGCAACTGAGACTGTCGAAACAACAGCGTCCGAAGAAGTGCTAGTCGAAGTACTTGCTGCTAAAAATGGCAGTGTGGGAGTTTTAACACTCAACTCCGAAAAGACGCTAAACGCCCTATCGCTTCAAATGGTCCGTTTACTCACGCAGTCACTAAAAGATTGGGCAAGTAACGATGATATTCAAGCTGTAATTTTAAAGGGGCAAGGCAGCAAAGCCTTTTGCGCTGGCGGCGATGTCCAAGCACTTTATCGCTCTGCGATAGCACAACAAGACGGTGCTTGTATCGATGCAGAACAGTTCTTTTTTGAGGAATATCAACTCAATTATCTTATTCATACTTATGACAAACCGATCATTTGTATTGGGCATGGCTTTGTCATGGGTGGTGGTTTAGGTTTACTCGCTGGCGCCAGTCATCGAGTTATCACCGACACCACTAAACTGGCTATGCCCGAGATAACTATTGGTCTGTTCCCTGATGTAGGTGGAACACAATTTCTTAATCAGGTTCCCTATAATCTAGGATATTTTCTGGCGTTAACGGGCGTAGCTATTAATGCAGCCGATACACTATTTTGCCGCTTAGCTGATTTTGCCATTGAGTTAAATGATGTCGAAAAGCTGATTCATGCAATATCCAAGCTTGAATTTTCAGAAGAAAATGATAACAACCACCTCTTGGTAACAGAAGCTATAAAGGCACTAGAGCTTACAAGCAAACAACTTCAAAGTTCGCAAATAAAGCTAAACCTACAAGTGCTTGAGCAGGCGTGCCAGCATAACTCTTTATGTTCAATTACGGATGCAATCGTAGCTTTTGATGAAAGTAACACTTTTCTCAACAAATCTAAGCAAACTTTACTTGCTGGCTCCCCGTTATCTCTTGTTGCGATTTATGAGCAGTTAAAACGCCATCGTTATACTGATTTACAAAACGCTTTTACAAGCGAGCTGGTTTTAGCGACCAACATGATCCGTCATCCCGATTTTGCGGAGGGCGTTCGTGCGCTATTAATAGATAAAGACAAAACACCTAAGTGGGAATACGCGCACTATACCCATATCCCAAGTTCCGTTATTGAGTCTTTATTTAGTAGGCCTTGGGATAAAAACCCTTTAGATGGGCTACTGGCTTAAGCAAAGCTTCTTATAAATAACAAAGGGGGCTATTCTGCCCCTTCCAAGATTGGGAAAATAATAATGACAACGATCGCGTTTATAGGTCTGGGGAACATGGGACTTCCCATGGCAAAAAATCTTGTAAAAGCGGGTTACAACCTGCGGGTATATGATTTAGCCAAGACTCCACTAGAAGAGATGAAGCAACTCGGTGCGCATGTCGCAAGCTCGGCATCACAAGCGTGCAAAGACGCTACTATCCTTATATCCATGCTGCCTGCAGGTAGGCATGTGTTAGGGCTTTATCTTGAAGGCGAAAAGCTATTATCAATCATTGATAAAGAAACCTTAGTGATTGATTGCTCAACGATCGAAGCGGAGTCTGCTATTAGCGTACATAACGCAGCAAAAGATAAAGGTATTTCAATGCTTGATGCTCCTGTTTCAGGTGGCGTCGCAGCCGCCGCCGCAGGAACACTGACATTTATGTGTGGAGGTTCAGAAACCAATTTTGATAAAGCAAAACCTGTTCTTAGCGCCATGGGGAGCAATATATTTTTGGCAGGGACTGACGGAGCCGGGCAAGTCGCTAAAATGTGTAATAACATGCTCCTTGCTATTCATATGATTGGCACTAGTGAAGCATTGAAATTAGGTGAAAATAACGGTTTGGATGCTAAAGTACTTTCTGAAATAATGCTCGCAAGCTCAGGAAAGAACTGGAGTTTAGAAAAGTATAACCCTTATCCTGGCGTCATGGAGACCAGCCCTGCATCGAATAACTATCAGCCTGGTTTTATGGTCGACCTAATGACAAAAGATCTTGGTTTGGCGGCCTTAAACGCACAAAGTACTGGAAGTAACACGCCACTCGGTAATGCAGCCTATGAAATGTATCAAAAAAAACAAGCTTCAGGCGATGGATTAAAAGACTTCTCGAGTATTATTGAGCTTCTTTCTTAAGTAAGTACAAAAAAATTAGCTTACTACTGTTGTAAGCCCTTTCCCTTAGATAAACTCTTATGCCTGCGCGCCTATTTCTTTTATAGGAATAGGTTAATTTATCGTTTCTTCATTAAGGCTTTAACCGTGCTTTCTACGCCTCAATATAAGACTATTTTAATCATAGCGTTTTTACACTTTTTTACTGGTAAGGCGCTTGCTGCCGAAATTATTACCGAGTCACATGGCTTTGCTTTGTACGGCGACCTTAAATACCCGCAGGACTTTTCTCATTTTGACCATGTCAATCCTAACGCCGCCAAAGGTGGGAACCTGCGTCTAATGGGTTTCGGTTCTTTTGATTCTCTAAACCCTTACATTTTAAAAGGAACCAGCCCCTTCAATTCTCCGGGAATGTTTATGTATGGGTTTACAGAGCTAAATGAAACTTTATTAGCAGGAACCGGAAGCTACTCACCATCAGGCGATGAACCACAAAGTG
>NZ_LWGE01001322.1:0-10099 GCF_001635315.1 Oleiphilus sp. HI0123 | reverse complement strand
TAAAACCTCATCGATATACTCACCTCCAATCTAATCATAGATGAGGTTGAATGAGGGTGTTAGTGTGAGAGTAAATCAAACTTTTCGAAATATTTCGCTATCAGGGAAAACTTGTATTGGTAGTAGTCTCTTGGGCGCTAGCCTTTTGTATGCACTTCCCGCTGTTGCAGACATGGAAGCAAAGCCAGCGGTTGAGCAGCTAGATACGATTAGTGTGACAGCAAATAGAAACGAAGAGTTGACCTTGGATGTGCCCGCCAGTATCGCCGTTAAGGATAGAGGCTCTGTTGATCTTGACCAGGCTAACTACCAAAAAGACTTGTTTAATAGCATTGCAGGCGTTCGTATTATACAGACCGGTTCAACCTTGGGGCATAAAACCAGTATACGTATGCCTTCCAATACAGGGCCTTATTACTTGTTTTTACAGGATGGCATACCGGTACAATCCTCTGGCTTCTTTAACCATAACGGTTTGGCATACACCAACTTTAGTACGGCAGGGTCTGCAGAAGTTTTGAAGGGGGCAGGGACTGCATTGTACGGCTCCGATTCAGTTGCAGGTACTATCAATGTGATTTCCCAAGACCCAAGCTTAAGAGAAGGTTATACCGTCAAAACTGAAGCTGGTGCGCATGGCTTTTATCGTTTAGGCCTAGCAGGAAGCGCAAGCTTGAGTGATGACTCTTCAGTCGGCATTGATATATCGCATAGCGAAAACGATGGCTGGCGAGACCATACTCGCTCAAAACGAAGTGAAGCGAATATTACGCATTTTGTTTCCTTGAATGACAACAATAGCCTGAAAACAGTCTTTGCAATAAACACTACTGAGGCTGATCAGGCCGGTAGTTTAATTGGTTTGGATGCGCTGAAAAACGATACAGAATCGGTGGGTGATATAGAAGCTGCACTAGCTACCGGGATGGATATTCAGCGAAAATTTGATTTTGCCCGTTTGAGTACAGAATGGACGCACTTACTTAATGACGAGATTGAACTGAGTACCATTGCGTACTTGAGAACAAACCGGAACCAGTATGTAGCAACTTGGCAGGGAAACCTTCCTGAGAATGATAGCCAGCAAAAAACGCTTGGCCTCATGTTCAAAGCCGACTATAGCCTAGATAGCCTCCGCTGGACTTTTGGAGCCGACCTTGAATATACCAAGTCTAGTCGAAGCTATGAGCAAACCTTTGACTATGTGCCCAGTGGCTGGGGAAGTAGTGTCGCTGAGGGCTCTATTTATGACTACGACGTGAATTACTTCGCCGTGTCACCCTATACCAGTGCTGCATTTAGTGTTACTGATCACTTAACAGTAGAAGCCGGCCTTCGCTACGACTCCAGCCGTTTTGATTACACGAATAATCTATCTGACGGGCAATATGCATCGTCGAGTTATGCGCGGGCATCGAGCGATAATGACCCTTCATTCAATCACTTAAGTCCTAAACTGAGTTTTAGTTTCCGTCTTGATGATAGTCAGAATATCTATGTTCGCTATGCAAACGGTTTCCGAATACCGCAAGCTTCTCGCTTGTATGCGCTTACAACTGACAATATTGATTTTGATTTAGACCCGGAAGTCAGTGATACCTATGAACTGGGTTATAAGCTGGCAACCACAAATCAGCGTCTCGATTTATCGTTGTATTACATGACGATTGATGACTCAATTGTTCGACGAGAAAACATTGATGGAGATCGTTACTACGAAAATGGTGGCGAGACCACGCATCAGGGGGCAGAGTTATCAATACTACAGACCTTAACAGAGGAATTATCCGCACGATTGGCTTATAGCTACTCGGAGCACGAGTATGTGAACGATGAAGATTATGGCGATAACGAGCAAGCTGAGGCGCCTAACAGTTTGGCTAACTTACGTTTGAACTATTCTCCTCAAAAGGTGCAGGGTTTGACGACTTCATTGGAGCTTGAGCATATTGGTGAGTATTGGATGGATGACAATAACACTAAAAAATATGGCGGCTATACGGTTACACACTTAAAAGCACTATATAAAATTTCTGAACAGCTCAAATTGAGCGCTAAGATTAATAACCTGTCGAATAAAGTGTATGCGGAAAATGCCAGCTTCAGTTACGGCAAAGAGAAGTATACACCAGGGGCTCCGCGTCAGTTATTCGCAGGTATTGAGTATCGGTTTTAAGACATGATGACTAAAGAACGCTCAGGTATTTTTTTCATACTGTGCCTTTTGCTTGCACTCTTATTGACCTGCAACCAAGATGCAGAGGCAGCAAAAAAGCATGGAGCAATGAAAAACAGTTTGCTGCCTGAGTGTCAAGGTATGGCACTTCCATCTGTGCATTGTGGACGCGCTCCATCGTATGCCGAGGGTAAGGATAAAGTGTATGTGGTCTTCTCTCAGAATGGCCATATCTACTTATCTTCATCATCAGATGAAGGGCGCAGCTATACGCCTCCTATTGCTGTTAATCGGCGACCTGAAGCTATTTATGATGATGGCGAGAATAGGCCAAAGATCCTGTTGGGAAAACAACAAGAGATCTTTATCTCATGGACGCATAAGACGCCTGGGCGCTATTCGGGGGATGTGCGTTTTGCTCGTTCACTCGATGGCGGTCAAAATTTTTCTGAACCGATTACGATCAACAATGACAAAGCACTAATCGGTCATCGTTTTGATGCGATGCTGATGGATGGTACAGGGCGTTTATATTTATTCTGGATTGATAAACGAGATAAAAAAGCCGCTCGTGACAGGAATCAAGACTACTTAGGGGGATCGATATATTTCACCTACTCTGACGATGTAGGCGCTAGCTTTCAGCCCGATAAAAAGTGGGTTGATCATAGTTGTGAATGTTGTCGTTTGGCCCTAGCAAATGATTCGAACCAAGATGTAGCGATCTTATGGCGGCATGTATTCCCAGGCAGCATTCGAGACCATGCTATTGCCTATGTCAAAGACTGGAAGTCTATGCAGAACGCTCATCCAGCTAAAGCGGCTATAGATAACTGGGTGATTGAAGGCTGTCCTCACCATGGTCCTGATATGTCTTTTGATCGTGATGACCGCGCACATATTGTCTGGTTTACACAAGGGGATAAACATAAAGGTTTGGTGTACGGTCGCTATAACTTTTCTGAAGGAAGGGCCTTAGACACAATTTCGATTGATTCACTCCCAGGTGCGAGTCGTCCACAGGTCATAGTGCAGGATTCGAATGTGTTCCTACTATGGAAACGCTACAACGGACAAGGTCTCGATTTGATCTTACGTCAGTCCGTGAACTTAGGAAAAGACTGGCTAAAAGAAAAGGTAATCGCAAGTACCACTCATGACTCAGATCACCCTGACCTGATTGAAGTGAAGGGCCGAATTCATGCTATGTGGCATACACAGGCTGAAGGCTTACGCTGGATTAGGGTAGAGTAATGATAAGCGTGAAAAAACTAGCTGTGTTTATATGGGGTTTAATAGTTATAGGGTGGAGCGCTTCGCTTCAGGCAAATGCGAATATAAAGCCCTTTTCAGCGGATAGTCTGATTGCCATTGAAGAATCTCGTAAGGGAGAGGCATTTATATTACTGCTATGGTCAATCGAGTGTCCTCCTTGTCTAAAAGAATTAAAACTTCTAAAGGAATTAACAGGGCAAGGCCTGAATAAGCACTTGTTGCTAGTTTCAACGGACGATATGGAATACCAGACAGATATTGAAGCTTTAATAGCAAACGAAGCGCTTCTTGAGTATGAGCATTGGCTTTTCAATGGCGATTTACCTGAACGTCTTCGCTATAACATCGATCCAGGCTGGTATGGTGAATTGCCCAGAGCCTATATTTACTCCGCTCGCGGGCAGCGGGTTGCACATAGCGGCATGTTGACAAAAGCAATGTTGGAACAGTGGTTGGCTTTAATTCATGCGAACTCTGCACCGGAAAGTACCGATTCACCATGACAACTTCCAAGCCTATACGTATTACCGTTATCGTGTCAGTGCTTGTTCATTGCGGAATGATGTTGGCCGTTTTTCTTACCGTGTCTGGTGGTGTTAGCCTAGATACTGTTAATGTGGATAAGCCATTGCTGCGTCCAGCGCTTGTGATTAGTCATCACCATGTTGCTGCAAAGCTAAAGCCAAAGCCAAAGCCAGAGCCAGAGCCAGAGCCAAAGCCAGAAAATCGATCAGAGAATGAACACTTTAGCTGTCCATCTGAAACCGTTTTGCAAGCGCAAAGCCTGGGTTTAGAAGGTGAATCGATACTTGCCTATAAACAGGAGCTGTTTAAGCTTATTGAGGCACAGAAATTTTATCCGAAGCGCCTCAAAAGAATGCGTAGAGAGGGTGAGGTGACGATTGAATTCACGCTCTTGGCAAATGGCGATTTAAAAGTCATTAAAGTCATCGACTCGCGTGGACATAAACTCTTCAAACAAGCTTCACTGGCATCGCTAAAGAAGGTCGACACTTTCCCACCTTTTCCAAAAGAGTCTACCCGTGCAGAGTGGACCTTTACGGTCGCACTAAACTACAGCCTTCGAATGTAGCGTAGAAGGAGGCTGCCCAAAACGCTTCTGCTTAACCGCTTTCATTGTAGGGTTTAAAAATCTTACAAAATAGCTGTCTTTGAACTACACTCAATAGGGTTTATTTAGCGGCCTTATCAGGGACAGGGGGCTGAACAGAATTCTGTTGAATAGTCGCCTCTGGTTTACGCTCGGTGCGATGTAGTTTGAGATGTACAGGGTAGGTATGGCTTCAAATCTTTTCTCATTTGATTCAATTGCTTTACGGCTGCTAAAGCGCATTTTTCTTATCTATTTCAGCATTACGCTTATCATGACGTTTGCTCATGCTTATTCGGAATACCATCATACAAAAGATGTGGTGAAATCTGAGTTGAAGGAAATCGAAGGAACCTTTACACCCGCGCTCCGCACTGCACTTTGGGCGGTCAATGAGAAACAACTTTCTTCTATTGCTAACGGAATTCTTCAGTTGCCCTTCGTGACGGGTTTGAAAATTGAGAACGGAAAAGGAGAGTCCCTTATTCCTGGAAGTCTAAATGTAGGGGAGGTTGATGCAGGCAGCTTTGAATATAGCTTCGACATTCTGCAAAGCACCCTGAACGATCAGTACGTTTATTTGGCAAAAGTAACCTTTTTGTCTGATAGTCAGGTGGTATTTGATCGTGTGAAATTCGGCTTCTTAATTATTGCAATTAATGCTTTGATGAAAAGTATTATTCTTTGGTGCCTGTTTTTATGGGTCTTTAAAGTAATGCTCTATAAACCTATGCAAAAGTTTGTAGGTGAATTGCATAGTATGGATTTTGATAGTCTTGATAAACGTCGTCTTAACCTTGGCCTGGAACATGATGATGAGCTACAGTCTCTAGAGAATAGCTATAACCAGATGCTCGAAACCTTACAGCAACAGAAGCAGGAATTTGTTGATGCGCAGCAAAGCTACCATCGAGAGTTAGAGCGGAAAGTTCATGAGAGAACTCACGAACTGGAGTTGGCGAATCAGCAGCTAAGTTTTTATGCGAGTACCGACCCGCTTACCTCAATCTATAATCGTCGAAAGTTCTTTGTTCTGGCTGAAAAATATCGGGCTTTAGCCTTGCGCAATAAGCATCCCTTATCCCTTCTGGCTTTGGATTTGGACCACTTTAAGCATATCAATGACGAATACGGGCATGCGGCTGGTGACGAGGTCTTGGTTAAGTTTACTTTGCTTGTTGGCCAGTTATTGCGTGAAAGCGATATCTTCGCTCGCTTTGGAGGAGAAGAGTTTGCGATCTTGTTAGAGAATACCTCCTCTGAAGATGCTGTGACGGTTGCGCAAAACATAATTGATGTGGTTGAAGGTCAATTATTTGAGTTTGAAGGTCATAATATTAAAGTGACTGTATCGGTTGGAATTGCAGAAATGATGATGGCGGATGAAGGCATTGGAGCATTAATCGCGAGAGCGGATAAAGCGCTATACCACGCCAAGGAAAACGGACGTAACCAGCATTTTATCTACGATAGTGGACAGGCGGAATTATAGTTATTGCGATGGATAAAGAGCTTCTGCATGTACAAATAATTAGTGCACTAAAATCGCGTTATGATATTGCGTACTCTGCTGCTAAACAAGCTTATGAAACGGCAACGCACGAAGAGAATGTTGCCGAGAACAAATATGATACGCTTGGGCTGGAAGCTTCTTATTTGGCCGAAGGGCAGGCTCGCCGGATGGCTGAAGCAGAAAACGCACTTAAAACATTTGAACGCTTAAAGCCAAAGAACTTTGGTGAAGACGATGCAATTCAATTTGGTACCTTAATTGGACTGAGAGAGCTCGGCACTGGTCGCGACGAGGCTGCTAGTGAAGTGTTTCTTTCGCCTGTTGCAGGGGGCCTTATAGTCGATTTTAATGGCCGCCAGGTGTTGCTTTTGAGTAAGCTCGCGCCGCTGGGAAAGGCTTTGTTTGGCGCCTATCTCGAGGACGAAGTAGAGCTTGGTGATAAGCGCTATCTAGTCGAAAGTATTAGCTAGTTTAGTGCCCGGGAACGACCATATCTTCGATGGCAGGCACGTTCGCGGTAACAGAGCCATTGTATCGTGCGTAAATATCCGTCATGGTGCCGTCACGGTGAAAGGTTAGCAAGACCTGGTTAAAGGCATCGACATACTCTTTAGAAACTGTTTCTTTGACAAAAATCACATAATATAAGTTCTTAATATCTGGCCCTGCATAACGCACATTCTGCAGCTTGAACTCTTTGATCGTATCAAAGCCGACGACATCCGGTACATAGACCACCCCACGTTTACCAAAGCGATCAGCTTCGAGCATTTTAAACACATGCTCAAAGTCGTTCTCTATGACAACACGAGCCCCAGGGATTTTCTTTGCGAATTTCTCGACCTTTTTCGACATGTTGGTCGGGCCATAGGTGGCGATGGTTAAACCGCTTAACTGCTGACGCGAGCTGTAGTCTAAAGGGTTATCTTTTTTAACAAACAGACCATAGTTCACTACATGAACGGGCAAGCTGTAGTGCCATTTCTTGGCTCGCTCTGTGTTATAGCTCATATTGAATGCAGCGTCCGCACGATGCGCTTCTAGTTCAACAAACATTCGGGGCAAGGGGTTAAATTGAAAGGTGGTGTCTCGCATTAGCTTCTTATTAACCGCCTTAACCAGAGCGGCCACCGGGCCATCAATTTCTTGTGTGGTTTCGTTGATGTAAGCGACAGGAGGATAACTATTAAATGAGACAGGCTTGCCTTTCTCTTGATGAGCCTGAGATAAGGCGCTAAAGCCAAGCATCATACTGACTACGATGAGTGCCGAAGCGATTGAGTGTCTATTTCGGCTAATTTTTATCATTTCCAGTCTTCCGATAACGTGGCTTATGAACGGCGCCATGACTTCTTATGGGGGCTATAAGGCATTAGTTTAGACCATGGTGCTTGGATTGCACCCATCAAGCCTAAATTCAAGGATGACTATTGTTATTGGGATTAAGCCGGCTTCGTTGCCTTTGCTTAAACCTTGTTCCAAGAGAAAAACTTAGCCTAAAAGTATTAAAAAGACGAAAAAACTGTGATGCGTGTCATGTTTTGAGGTCGGTACGCCGGGGGCTAAGCCCTTCGGGTGATCAAACTAAGCCCGGCTAAGCCCTATTATTTGAATCATCAAGACGAACGGCGTTAAGCAAAAAACTTCAGGCCTTTTTGCTTAGCTCCTTTCTAAACTTGTGTTGTGATAACTTTTTCCGATTAGGGCCTCCCTACAAGCCCTATTAGTGAACGCGGCGATTAGGTAGTTCGGCACCTTTCGCCGCTTTTTTTTGTCTGAAATTTAAGCTCAATCAAAAACACCTGACATCGCAGAGCGATTTATTCCGCAGTACTCTCTTGTAAAACGGTGCTAACTGCTTGCTTCTCTAATCAAGTCGTCGATGCTTTTCATATTACTACTATCGCAATAGCTGATACCAAAATTAGCAGAAAAGCTTACATTGCTTTCCTTAAGTTCATAGCTACGGCTTTTAATGAGTTGACTCAGTCGCTCAGCGACTTGCTTGGCATCTTGTGCGTTGCTCTCTGGCAAGATGATGACAAATTCATCGCCACCTATACGGGCAATGATGTCAGCATCTCTAATATCATTTTTTACTAGCTGGGCGATAAACTCCAGGCTGCGGTTGCCTGCATCTAGTCCCTGTTCGGTATTAATCTGGCTAAAGTGGTTGATATCAAAATGGATCAAGCTAATAGGGTGGCCATAGCGGTCGGCTTGCGAGAGTAGTTGCGATGCGTATTGTTGAACGAAGCGAAGATTTGCAATACCGGTTAAATTGTCAGTGAGCACGAACTTTTGCTGCTCGTTATAGGCATTTAGCATCTCATCAGAAAAGAACTTTACGGCGCTAACAACAATAAGAAAAACAATTAGCGCGTTTCCGATAAAAACTCCTTGTGCGATGGAGGGCGGAATGGGGGCCATGTAAGTTTCGACTCGTAGTGTATGGGCCGCGCAAAAGCACAAGCAACCATAAAGCATGACAGCAAGCTTTTTCCATTTTTCCTGGTCATTGAGCAGAAAGTAGACCACGACCGGGAGGCTTAGGAAATAGAGTTGGAAGCCCGTTTCAGCGCCGACAAAGAATATACTCCCCAAGGTAACTTGCAGGCTGGCAATGAGTATCAACCAATAGGCGGAAAGGACAAACTTCTCCTGCCTGACCCAGTAGAATGTTCCGGCATAGCAGAGCGCATATAGGAAATCTGTAAAGCTGCTCAGCGCTTGTTGGTATTGAGTCCATAAAATAGCTGAATAGCATAAGGATACAATCACGCCGACCAGTGACACGCTAATAACGATTCGCTTACGATATTGTGTGCCTAGCTTGGTACTAAGAACTTCTGATTGCTGTGTAGATGCCTTATTTTGCTTCATGCCTGTTTGTTTATCCTAACATGTTGGCCAGTTTGTAGGGGCCTTCCAGTATATTGTGTGTTAACTGAACTTGATTCGATACACCTGTTTTTTGGTATATCTTTTTCAAGCGAGAGCGAACGCACTCTTTAGTGAGCTTGAGCTCTTCGGCGATTTCTGAGCCTGATAGCCCAGATATCACCTTGCTGAGAACTTGTGTCTCGGAGGCGGTCAGGCCATAAAAGTCAGCCAGGACTAGATTGAGCTTCTCAAAGCTGTCTTTCTCGACAGGACGCATCACCACGAGTGAACCTTTCGCTTTCCATATCTTATTTTCATGCGCAGACTTTCGGTAGGGCGTAACACCAATATGCCATTCATTGCCTCCACCAACGTATGCATCTAAACGAATGAAGCCTCCTGGAAACAAATCTATTCCCTGCGAAGCAAGAATGCATTGCATGACAAGGTGCTGTAGCCGCTTGTTGGCGGCAGGGTTCTTCAGTGCGAGGCGGTCATGTTTTAAGGTGAGCACCTCACTCGATTTTGCAAACTCTTCTGCCCGGGCGTTCATAGGTTTGGAGACATAATTCTCCATCACCAAAAAAATAGCAGCTTCAGTACTACTTTTTAGCTGCTCTTGCACCTGGCTTTGTAGCTGGGCAAGTTTGGTTTGGGTGGATATGGTAAAAGCGCGCGTTAGGTGTGGTACAAAGATGCCGAGAATTTTCTTTGTTTGGTTATCAAAATCCTGCTGAGTATCTGGGCGGTAAAAGGTGATGCTGGCAATGAACTGGGTATCTCGATAAAAGCAGGTGCTGATACTATGGAAGCAATCATTTTCACGGAATAGCTCCTGATAGACTTTAGAAGAGCGTTAGCTTTGGCTATCTAATAGCTCTGAGCCTTTTTTGATTGAACTGGTAGACATGTCTTCGACGCTTAGTCTGCGTTCATCAAGGGGGGCGTATTCTTCGCTATATGACTCGATAGTTTTGTCGTTAAATCGATTAGCAACGATACTAAGTTGCTGGGACTTCCTATCAGTAATCGTTAGATAGCCGCCCAGCGCTTCAATTGCATCGCAGATATCGCTGATAACCTCTTCCCATACATCGTCGTAAGCGACCGATTCATATATATGAGCGACAAGGTCGACAAT
>NZ_LWGE01001321.1:0-5403 GCF_001635315.1 Oleiphilus sp. HI0123 | reverse complement strand
CGGCAAGCAACCCCCGCATCCAACAGTTCCTGAACCTCTTCACCACCACGACCAAAGATAAAAGGGTCACCGCCTTTAAGACGAGCAACCTTCTTGCCGCTCATCGCTTTTTCGACAATCAACTGGTTTATTTGCTCTTGGGGCAAAGCATGGTCGGCACTTTTCTTACCCACATAAATACACTCTGCCCTGGGCGACACTAATTCCATCACTTCAGCACTGACCAAGCGGTCATAAATAACACAGTCAGCCTGCTTGATTAAGCGATGAGCCCTTATGGTTAACAGTTCAGGATCACCCGGTCCGGCGCCGATCAGAGCAACTTCTCCGGGTAGAAAAGGTCGTCTATTTTCAGAACCTTTAGCAAACAATTCTTGTGGGCGTTTTAGGCCAGCATTGGAAAAATTATCTTGATTCATAAGCCTCTCCTAAACAGCCTGAGGTGTAGCGTTTGTACTTTCAAGCAAGTGCGTATTAACTGCCTCGGCACCATCAATATCGTCTTCTGACAAACCAATTTCCTGATTATCCAGATAGCAGCCCGGGTCCTCTCCCCAATATTCACCATCACTACTGAAAGCTCGCACCCTAGTATTACCACCACATATCGCAAAGTAATCACATTTGGCACAACGTCCCTCAATAGGACGTGGACTCATGCGTAGCCCCAGCATTAATTCATCGTCGGTATTTTGCCAAATATCTGAAAACGGGCGTTCTTTGACATTACCCATGTGATGACTCCACCAGAAAGTATCGGGGTGAACATTTCCCAAGTTGTCGATATTGGAAATATTAATTCCTGAAGAATTACCCCCCCAGCGTTCAAGGTGCTCTCTTAACAGTGGCGCACGTTCTGGAAAACGCTTTTCAGCCCACTGAAGTAGGTAAACACCGTCAGCGTCATTGTTCCCGGTAACATATTCAGTCACCTTGCCAGAAACAACATCATTCCAGGCTCGGTCAAATAGCAGATCCATAGCTTCACGCGTTGTCTGAAAATAGGCATCACGCTTACTGTTGCGCTTACCACGGCCGGAATAGTTAAGGTGGGATAAGTAAAACTTCTCTACGCCATGCTCGTCCATTATATCGAGCAGCGCAGTTAAATCGTCACTGTTTTGTTCCGTCAGTGTAAAGCGCCAGCCAGCTTTAATACCGTTCTCTCGACAGAGTTTAATTCCGTTTAAGGCCGCATCAAAACCACCCTGCATCTGGCGAAATTCATCATTATTTTCACGCAAGCCGTCGATGCTGACACCGACATAATTAAAACCAACTTCAGCTATTTTCTTAATGTTGTCTTCGTCGATTAGGGTACCGTTGCTCGACAAGCCAACATAAAAGCCCATGCTTTTCGCTCTTTTTCCAATTTCAAAGATGTCGTCCCGAAGCAAAGGCTCCCCACCTGAAAGAATCAAGACAGGCACACCGTAAGCCTTTAAATCATCCATCACGGTAAAGACTTCTTCGGTGCTTAGTTCGCCTGGAAAGTGAGTATCTGCCGAAATGGAATAACAATGTCTGCAGGTTAGGTTACAACGCCGAATCAGGTTCCAGATAACGACGGGGCCTGGCGGCTTTCGCAATGGCCCTAATGGCGTTTGATCGTGCAGAATTTTCATGTACTGGCTAATTCTAAACATGGCACTTCGCCTTATTCTATTGGTCTCTGTTCAGGTCTTTTTAGCGCTAGGTGGCGCTTCTCTCTGACCGATTCGTAGACCGGTCTTTTTTAATATTTTGGTACTGTAGAGCACATCGCTCGCTCGTAAGTCATCACCCAATAGCTGATTGATCTGCTCTATATATTTCGCAACTTCTTGTTTAGTTTTACCATGAACCATGGCAAAGAGGTTATACCTCCATAGCGGTAAGTGGCGGGGCCTGTGATAACAGTGACTAACAAAGGATAAATCGCCCAAAGCTTGTCCTAATTCACTCACCTTTTCGTCGGACACATCCCACACAGTCATACCGTTTACTTTAAAGCCCAGTTTGTAGTGATTGGGTACTGCAGCGATTCTTCGAATAATCCCTTTATCTAACATACGTTGCAGACGCGCCATCACCTCATCGGCAGATATATTCAACATCAAACCCAGCACATGATAAGGTCGTGGGGCAAGAGGCAAACCCTCCTGAGTCAAGACGATCAACTCGCGATCTATACTCGATAGTGAGTAGTTTTCTTCCTCCTCCATAGGTAAGTCCTCCGCTTGAGGGCGATAAAAATCATTCGAGGTCGAGATAGAATCCAACATAGAACTCCTCCTTCTTCGGCATGTCGTAGACCTTAAATCCTGTCTGACGTTCAATTTCTTCGATCACTCGCCCTTTACCTTCCTGTTCCTCAGTTGCAATCACAAACCACATATTCAATTCGTGAGTCCGTTTGTAGTTGTGAGCAATCTCGGGAAAGCCATTGACGATTTCAGCTACTTCATCAAAGCGCTCTTCCGGTATCGCCATACCGGCAAGTGACAGTGCACCACCCAACTGCTCTGCATGGTACATTGGGCCAAAGCGCGTTAGCGTTTTATCGGCACGCATCTTCTCAACTCGGTCGATCAACTCTGATTCTTTTATGTCCAGCTCTTTTGCAACTTCGGCAAAAGGGTATTCACAAATAGGAAAACCATACTGGAGACGGTTTATGATCTTCAAATCCATGGCATTCATGAATGATTCCCCGCAAGTGATAAGGGTGCAACAAGCGAAGCCAGGTTCGCAACGGGTGAGGCTATTTCAATTTTATGCTGCCTTTGCGAGCGCGTATAAACTCCACCCTTTTGCTTATATTGATGCGTACTAAATAGAATGTTTTTCTCAGTATTTTTAAGCTCGGCCAGCCCTACCAGTTTTTCAATATGTTCTGCAACCAGATTCCGGTCCCGACTGTGAATCATGCAGTAGAGATTATAGGGCCACTCAGGTAACTGTCTTCGACGCTTATAACACAAGCTCACCAAACCGGATTCTTTAAAAATCTTACCAATCCTGTCAGTTTGATCTTCTGGAATATTCCAGACCACCATGGCATTTTCTTTAAAACCAAGTTTGTGATGATTGGTAATCAACCCTATACGCTTAATCAGGCCGCTTTGTACCCAGTAATTGAGCGTATCTATCACCTGCAACTCGGTAACAGCTGAACACTCTTCACCTTGATATTGGCTTAGCGTCTGTGACAGGCGCTCAAAAGGCTTCCGGGTTAAAGGAAAACCATCTTGTATTAGCTCTCGAAGTCGCTGTTGCAAGTAATCAGAAAGGACATCACCGCTCTCAATGAGTCTAATTTTTTCGCCAGACTCACGGTTATTCGTGTTATGAAGGTGCTGAGTGAAGGGGCGATCCGTTTTTCTATCACCCACATGAAACCCCAAGTCGATATGATAAGCCTTTTCCATTGGCAAGCGTAGGATTGGAAAGCCAATCGTCTTTTCCATATCATCCAGTATCAAGTCCAGAAATTTGGGAGTCGGTGCCGTAACAACGAACCACAGATTATAACTATGCTCTCGTCCGTAGTTATGATTCACCTCTTCATATTCGTTAATCTGGGCAGCTACTTTTTCTGTCAGCTCAGATGGAACGCTCACAGCCGCCAAGAGACTAGCCCCGGCTCGCTTATGGTCAAACACCGGCCCTATGCGCGTCAGCATACCGCTATCTTTAAGTGCCAAGAGCTTGGTCAATACATCTGGTTCGGAGCAATTCAACTGCTCTGCCATGTCGGCAAAGGGCCGTGAAGTGATAGGAAAGTTACGTTGATAGGAATCTAATAAACTACTGCTCAAGTCATCCAGAACGACTCTTTCGGGTTCAATACCTGTATTGCTAGGAGCTTGTATATTCATCACATCACCTTTCTTTCTCACTGTTCTTGTTTTTGGAGCGACCGGAGCTTTATAAGCCCAAACGATGCGCCCGAGAGGTAAAGAAAATCCCACTAGGACTTGTCGCCTCAAACTGATTTATTAAATCCAAGGTTTCGGTGTCATAGATATTCACCAAGTTTAAATCTCTGACAGAAGCCCACACATGCTCACCACGTGAAGTAAACTCCATATGAAGCACACCCTTTCCAGGTTTTAGTGTTTTAAATAATGAGCGGCTTTCAGCATCTATTACTTGGAGCGTGTCATTATTTGGATAGGCAAAGTTCACCCAAATTTGGCGACCATCCGGTCTAGCCATGACAAACACTGGCTGACCATGCACATCGATTTTGTCTACTTGCTGCCAAGTGTTCATATCCACCACCAATACTTGGTGCTGCCCAACGGCAGGAACAAATGCATAGTTGCCTGCAACAGCCCAACCTTCCAGGTGAGGCATCTTGTAGACGGGTAGCTTCTGCTCTCCCCGGCCGTAATTTGGCAATATCTTTTCTGGCGGGTTTTCAAGGTGCCATAAGTCAAGTTTCGACATACCATCTTCACCAAACAATCCTGCGATGTAGTAACGGCCATCGGGTGAGATCAGTGCGTCATAAGGTTGTAAGCCAGTATCTCGGTACTTGGTAAGTTGGGGTTTAGAGCTGTCTTCCCCTGAAAAGTCTGCCACCCATATTTCATGCGTATCGAAGAGACTGAAAACAAATTTCTTTCCGGGTGCATCCACCAAACCAACAACTTTAGAGCGTTTGCTTTTACCGCTTCTTGGGTCAATGAATTCTGTCGCAGGAATATCCACCACCAACTCAAGCGTTTCGCTATCGAAGACCTTTACGCCACCAGGCGTGTAGTTGGAAACAGCTACTAAAGATCCATCCTGACTAATGGCACCGCCAATACTATTACCGCTTTGAATCACTCGCTTACTGATCTCTTCAGTCAAGATATCGATCTTGCTTAAGCCACCATCGCGACCAAATACATAGGCGTACCGTTCGTCACGAGAAAAAACAACGGAAGCGTGCGAAAGGTCTCCCAATTGATCTATGCTGCCGACGGGCTTCTTGTCACTGGTATCGATGATCTTTACGCTTCCAGTAGCACGTTCAATAATGACGCCCATGTCACCTGTTGCCCTGGGCTCCGTCTGGGTATGCAAACAAGTACACGCCCCCAAACTAATACTTAGTAAGGCCACTGCAAGGCTTTTAATTCGCATCTATCATTTCTCCCGACTTCAAAGCTTTAGCAATCCAGTTAGCATCCGCCTCAGACAAAATAGCTTTCCATGGGGGCATTGGCGTTCCAGGGCGACCATGTAGGATGACAGCCATTAAGTCTTCAACCGAATATGCCTTGATATTTTCCGGCAACAAAGCCGGGCCTAAACCACCTTTAAACAGCATCCCATGACATGATCCACAGTCTTGTTTCACTAAATAGTCCAGTTCCAGTGCACGCTCTTCAGAAACTTTCAGCTCAGCTTTTTTAACAATAACCTTGC
>NZ_LWGE01001320.1:0-2140 GCF_001635315.1 Oleiphilus sp. HI0123 | reverse complement strand
ACTGTCATTCCCGATGATATTAATAGGTGTGGGTTTTATTTGGTATGCCTACAAATTTAACTCCGATAAACTATCGCACCGAGCATAAACTAGAAAATAAAAAATTGAGAGAAGCATATGAAGCAGTACTTAGCGCTTTGTCAGCGTATTATTGATGAGGGTGTGTGGGTAGATAATAAACGTACCGGAACGCGCTGCCTGACCCTAATCAATGCTGACCTGGAGTATGACGTTGAGAACAATGTATTTCCGTTAATTACCACTCGCAAAAGTTACTATAAAGCAGCCATTGCAGAACTTCTGGGTTATCTCCGTGGGTATAGCAGTGCTGCGCAATTTCGCGAGATCGGCTGTAACACCTGGAATGCTAATGCCAATGAGAATGAAGCCTGGTTGAATAATCCGCATCGTAAAGGTGAGGATGATATGGGGCGAGTATACGGCGTTCAGGGCCGGGCGTGGCAAAAGCCGGATGGCACGCCATTAGACCAGCTTAAAAAGATCGTCGATAACCTTTCGAAAGGGGTCGATGACCGCGGAGAAATTCTAAGCTTCTATAACCCGGGCGAGTTCGAAATGGGTTGTCTGCGCCCTTGCATGCATACGCACACATTTTCTTTGCTAGGGGATACACTGTATTTGACTAGTTATCAGCGTTCTTGTGATGTGCCGCTGGGGCTGAATTTCAATCAGGTTCAGGTCTATGTTCTGCTTGCTCTAATGGCACAGATCACGGGGCATAAAGCCGGTAAGGCTTACCACAAAATAGTCAATGCTCATATCTACGAGAACCAGTTAGAATTGATGCGAGATGTGCAGCTAAAGCGTGAGCCTTTCGCTTCTCCGAGACTAAATATCAACCCTGATATCAAGTCACTCGAAGACCTTGAAACCTGGGTGACGACCGCTGACTTTGAAGTCGTCGGCTATGAGTCGCATGACAGTATCCAGTACCCTTTTTCAGTTTAAATATATATCGAGTAGGAAGAAACAATGAAGCGCTCCATGATCGTCGCGATGGCAGAAAACCGAGTTATCGGCATTAACAACAAGCTGCCTTGGTATTTGCCCAATGATCTTAAGTACTTTAAACAAGTGACGATGGGCAAGCCGATTCTAATGGGGCGTAAAACCTATGAGTCGATTGGTAAGCCGCTTCCAGGTCGATGCAATATCGTTATAACGCGAAATGAAAGCTGGTCGGCTGAAGGCGTGAAAGTCGTGCACTCTCTTGAGCAGGCTTTTGATTTAGGAGAGTCGGTTTGTGATATTGACGGTCAGTCGGAAGTGATGATCATTGGTGGTGACCAGATCTATCAAACGAGTCTGCCGGATGTTGATCGTATCTATCTAACGAAAGTTCATGCAGAAGTCGAAGGCGATGCTTATTTTCCCGAAGTCGATTGGACTCAGTGGCGTGAAATTGGGCGGGAAGATTTTGAAGCCGAAGGGCCGAATCCCTATGATTATAGTTTTATCGTTTTGGATCGTAAGTAAAAAGAAAAGGACTGAACTTCTGCTCAGTCCTATGTTTCGTCGAGCTTAATCCAGCATATCCAAATTACGAACACCACCTTTATCGGCGCTTGTTGCCAGCATGGCATAGGCTTTCAAAGCGCTAGAGACCTTTCGCTCGCGATGCTCTGCTGGTTTCCAGGCTTGCTTGCCTTTCTGCTCCATTGCTTCACGTCGAGAGTTAAGTACCCCTTCTTCCAAGACAACATCAATTGAGCGATTAGGGATATCGATCTTGATTTTGTCGCCGGCTTCAATCAATGCGATAGCGCCACCGGCAGCTGCTTCAGGGGAAGCGTGGCCAATTGATAGGCCAGAGGTACCCCCTGAGAAGCGACCGTCGGTTAACAAGGCGCAAGCTTTACCTAGGCCTTTTGATTTCAGGTAACTGGTTGGATACAACATTTCCTGCATACCCGGGCCACCTTTAGGGCCTTCATAGCGAATAATAACCACATCGCCCTCAACTACGTCATCATTAAGTATGCCTTTTACTGCGGAATCCTGGCTTTCGAAGATAACGGCTTTGCCTTCAAACACGAGAATAGAGTCATCAACGCCAGCTGTTTTTACCACGCAACCGTCTTCAGCGATATTGCCGTACAAGACTGCGAGTCCACCCTCT
>NZ_LWGE01001319.1:0-3878 GCF_001635315.1 Oleiphilus sp. HI0123 | reverse complement strand
AGAGTAACTAATACCGATCGCGATCTCAACAGCGCGTGTTTCGTTACGGGAATAATTAGTAATGGAACCATTGGCCAAGGGCCCGTTTGGCACGATTATAATACGCTCATCCAAGGTCAGTAAGGTTGTTACAAATATACCGATATCCTTGACGGTTCCTTCATGGCCTTGTGCACTAATGTATTCACCCACCTGTATTGGGCGGAATATTAGAATCATGACACCACCCGCAAAGTTAGAAAGACTCCCTTGTAAGGCAAGGCCCACTGCCAAACTCGCAGCACCAAGCACAGCTACAAACGATGTCGTTTCAATTCCGACCATTGAGGCAACACTAATTACGAGCAATACTTTTAAAACTATTTCGACACCGCTTGAGAAGAATTTTGCCAACGTTTCATCTGGCATATTCTTATGCAGACTACTATTTACCAGCGACGAAATCCTGTTAACAATCCACCAGCCAATAATTAAAGACAGTATCGCTAATACTACCTGCCCTCCATAAAGCATGACGGGCTCTTCTACCTGCTTCCAAATATCCTGTAGTTGCTGTTCCATTATTTATCTCCTAATACCTTTTAGTTTTAATTCCATCAAAATAGACTCCTAACAAAGCCAAAAGTCACAATTTATTTTTTAATTTTATTTTGTGACTTTCTTTTATCGACTTATGTCATAATTTCTGTAATTTCATCAATTCAAATTGAGACCAACACTATGGATGACCTCGACGATCTTGACGCACTGTTCAAATCCGATGAAAAACCAAAATCTGACAACATAAAATCGGTACTCCAGAAGACACGCACCCAAACAAGTCAACACGACACGATGAGCTTTGCGCTGGTCAAAATATGGGTAACCATGGCTGAGTTGTTTGCCCCGATGTTCGCAAACTTGGCACTTAAAAATAGTGACCAACTTGCTCCCAAGAACAATCAGTCTGACCAACAGACCTAAGCGACCTATCAGGAGTTAGTAATGCTCGAAGCAATGAAAGAAACCCTAGCCGATCCGATGATACTATGGGCTAAGATCGCTGAATTCTTACCTAGCCTACTCACCGCACTAGGCCTACTGATAGGTGGATACTTTGTCGCTAAATTTCTAGCCGGAACCATAGCAAAGCTATTTTCAAAAATCGGCCTTGACCGCTTAGCCGAAACAGCGGGCATTGATGTTGCACTGAAGAAAGCAGGCATGAGCTCAGGGCCGTCAATACTGCTATCTAAGATAATTTACTGGCTTGTATTTCTCACATTTATCATCTCTGCTTCAGATGCTTTAGGCCTGGATAGAGTCTCCGCCACCATTGATCACTTCGTGCTGTATATACCAAAAGTGATTAGCGCTCTTATTCTAACCTTGATCGGTTTATTCATTGCAGGACTTGTGCGAACTGCCATTGAGGCCTCACTTGCCAGCATTAACCTAGGTTATGAACGTACAATTGGCGGAATTATTTATGCGCTAATTGTTATCATTGTAGTGTCACTGGCGATCAACCAACTAGAGATTGAAACCGATTTGCTAAACCAGGTTGTTATTATCTTTTTGCTCTCTGCTGCAGGAGCAGTTGCACTTGCACTAGGTTTAGGCACAAAACATGTTGCCGGAAATGTCGTTGCAGGCGTTTATGCTCGTGAACTATATGTTCCGGGTAACAAAATTAAGGTTGATAACGTTTCTGGTGAAGTAATTGAGATCTGCTCTACTGCGCTGATTATAGAAACTGAAGACGGCCGCAAAATCACAATCCCCAACAGTAAACTAATTGATTCTCAAGTGGAGATTCTATCGCAATAACTCTGCTTACCAATTACTAGCATGACGCTTAATAGCGTAGAAACCAAGCACAACCATGTAGCTCTTCCTGCCAATAATGACCCTGACAATGAGTGGGTCACCCAAGGACAGGAAGAGCTGCCCTATCGTACCTGTGCATACGAAAAGCTTATTCGAAAATACGAAAAGCTGGTCTTTCATATTTGCCTGAAGATGCTCGGAAATCGTGATGATGCTGATGATGTATCGCAGGAAGTCATGCTTAAAGTTTTCCACTCGCTAGTCAAATTCGAGGGTCGCTCCAGTTTTAAAACCTGGATCGCTAGAATTGCCACGAATACCTGCTTGAGTGCTGCAGACAAGCGTAAACGCACCCGAGAACTGCAAGCAATGTTAACAGATGATCCAAGCCAAGAAAGAACAAGCACCATCAACACCACAAAACGCGACCTCGATAGCGCAATGCAATTATTAGCACCTAAAGAACGAGAAATTCTAACCCTACGTTACACAGCAGAATTACGCATCGAAGAAGTGGCCGAAGTCTGTGACCTAAAACTAAGTGCTACTAAGATGCGCCTTTATCGAGCTCAGGAAGCACTGAAAGAGCACATGAAAGCATATCAACACTAAGTCCGCCACTAAGCAGCCTCCCATGCTACAATAGCGGTATTTAACCTAGACGATTCTCTAAGAGACAAGACACCTTGAGTTCACCTGATAACGAACATCCTTACGCACAACTTACACCCGACTTCGTACTCGACGCAGTCGAGTCAATCGGGCTATTTAGCGACTCTCGCATCCTTAGCCTTAACTCATATGAGAACAGGGTCTATCAGGTAGGAATTGAAGATGGCACGCCTATTATCGCTAAGTTTTATCGCCCCCAACGCTGGACGACTGAAGCCATTCTTGAAGAGCATGAATTTACCAGAAGCTTGCTAGAAAACGACATATCTGTCGTCCCACCGATGCTAATAAATGGCAGCACACTTCACGATTACCAAGATTTCCGTTTTGCATTATTTAAGCGCCAAGGCGGATATGCACCCGAGATTGAAATACCCGACACACTCTACCGAATCGGTTGTAACATCGGCCGAATACACCAGGTCAGTAACGCAGAAACCTTTAAGCACCGTCAAAACTTTTGCATCGAAAACTGGGCGATCAAGAGCAGACAGTTCTTGCTAGACAACGACTTTCTATCCAGATCGCTTCGACCGGCATACGAAACCTTAAGCCAAGACCTGATTGATAAGATGCAACATATATGGAAGAGCTGCCCATTCAACCCGATTAAACTTCACGGCGACTGCCACATTGGCAATATTCTTTGGCGTGAAGACCAAGCACACTTTGTCGATTTTGATGATTGCCTGAATGGCCCTGCAATTCAGGATCTATGGTTGATGCTTTCAGGAGACCGGCATCAACAAACCCAGCAAATGATCGAGCTGGTTGAAGGCTATGAAGAGTTCTGCGAGTTTGATACGCGCCAGCTCAAACTTATCGAGACCCTACGTACTTTGCGTATGATGCATTATGCTGCCTGGTTATCACGTCGCTGGACCGACCCTGCATTTCCAATGCACTTTCCTTGGTTCAATACCGAGCGCTATTGGTCATCACATATACTTGAGCTGAGAGAGCAGCTATCAATTTTGGATGAACCACCACTGAAGCTCCAAGCTTACTAAGACTTGTCTTCAGTCACGCATCGCATAAACTAGGCCGCTAAGATTATTACTGGAACAAACAATGAACGAACAAGCACCAAACGATCAAGAAATAGAAGAGCAAGACAAGGTAAAAAAGTCGACACTTGTCATCGCCATTTTCATAACAGTTTTCGTAACCTTTTTCACTTTGGAACAAAATGGGCTCATTCAGCATAACAAACAAAAAGATGACTACCCTGTCGCTGAATATAAAGCTATTTTTATAGAAAAACTTGATCAAGGCGAATACCGACTTTCTCACAAACCTTCAAACCAAACAGCCGTTTGTCATCAAGGCTATTTATTTATCCAGTCAGATAAAAATGATGGCATGCAGGGTTCGTTAGTCGATTATAAAAATCGCGG
>NZ_LWGE01001318.1:0-2362 GCF_001635315.1 Oleiphilus sp. HI0123 | reverse complement strand
GCCGGTATATTTAGAGATAACCCTTCCGTAGACTTATTAGGTGTTAAATCAGCTTTAGTTCAGACTAAAGACCTGCTTTCACAGTATTTGATAGAGTCCTTCTCTCCTAAAGGTGACCCGCAAGAGTTCTACGCGAAGTTAAGCGACTTGTATCAATTAGTATACGCGCATAATCAGCTTGTTTTATCGGTGACTGACCGTGTATTGGCGAAAAATTACCAGCAGAGCATTGAGCGCTTATCCTTGTTCTATATCAGCGTCGCTTTCTTCTCCTTGGTTTTGCTCTACTTGTCAGTCGGTTTATATAAGTCTGTTAGCTCTGCTATAGGTGAATTAACTGGCGCTGCAGATCGTGTAGCTATGGGAAATTATGATCAAGCGATTGAGATTGGAACGCATGATGAATTACTGACAGTTGCTCGGGCCATGGAGCATATGCGTCTAAGCATTAAGGAGCGTGAAGAACGCTTGGAACTAATGAGCCAGATTGATGGTTTGACTCAACTTTATAACCGGCCATTCTTTGATCAAGCAATGGATATATCCTTGGCTAATAGTCGCCGAAACATGACGCCGCTTACCTTGGTTATGATGGATATCGATCATTTTAAAAAGGTAAATGATACCTATGGCCACCAGGCGGGTGATGAGTGTTTAAAACTGATTGCTCGCTTAATGAAGAAACAGTATCAGCGACAAACAGATATAGTGGCTCGTTATGGTGGTGAAGAATTCATTGCGATTCTCTACGGTCAGACTCAAGAGGAGGCCCTATTGCAAACCGAGAAACTTCGAAGGGCAATTGAAGACGCAAATATGACTTATCAAGGCAAAACAATACCGATGACTGCAAGTTTTGGCTTGGCAAGCATGGCACCACCAGAGTGGCAGAAAGGTGAATCATTGGTGGGGTTTGCTGATAGTGCTTTGTACCAGGCAAAAGAAAGTGGCCGGAATCGTATTTGTATCGGAGGTCAGTCAGGTGGCCATGAGACTCAAAATACCGCTTGATAAGGTTCTATAAGACCTAAGGCCGATCTTTTATAGCTGATCAGCTACAGTAACCTGATTTCTTCCTTGACTTTTTGCCTGGTAAAGGGCTTTGTCAGCCTGTTTTACCAGATCTTGCCAGGCTTCCACTCTGGATTCCACGACACCAATACTGACGGTTAGCACGCCTTTGTCTGATTCAATGTGAGGGATTTGTAATGCCTCGATAGCTGCCCTGACTCGCTCGGCACATATTCTGGCTTGTTGGCCAATACTTCCGGGCATCAGAATTAATAGCTCTTCGCCGCCATAGCGAAATACTCTGTCTGAGGTGCGCAGCGTTGATTTAACAGTTTGAGCAACTTGTCTGAGCGCATCATCTCCTGATTGATGCCCATAGTAATCGTTATACTTCTTGAAAAAGTCGATATCCACTAAAGCTAGACTATAACTATTCTGGGTTCGTAGAGCGTGCTGTTCAGTATGTGTGAGATCAACCTCCATAGCGCGTCGGTTGCCGATACCTAGCAAGGCATCTTCAAGTGACAATAGTTTTAGCTCTTCGACATTAGTTTCCAGTTCTGCATGCCTGTCGATCAAGCGAACATATACATCGACTAGGTTAGATTGGGTCACAACACCAACTAAGTGTCCGGCATTGTTAATAACAGGGAGATGACGGAGTTTTCGACTACGTGACAGCATCAAGGCGTCTTTAAATAGACTATCTTCCTGAACACAAACAGGCGTAGAAGTCATGATTTCACAAATAGAATGTTCTGGGTAGTGAGCGTCTTTCAATAGCGTGCAAAACAGTTTGGTGATGTCACGCTCTGTGACGATTCCGATAGGTTTGTCGTTCTCGACAATAATCAGGCAGGAGCTACCTTGCTTTGACATGAGCGGAACCGCCTCCTTAATACAGCAATTCGCGTCCACGGTTGGTGGGCAGTCATTCATGAGTTCTTTGACAAGTATGTTAGTACTTTGGTGACCTTTCAAAAATTCATTCTATACTTTAATCCTAGGAGCCTAGCGGGAATAAGGCAAATTAATTACAGCAACTTACAAGCATCTTGAAAAGACTATTTGATGAATAGGTTCTTGATCAGAGTCAGACTTCAATTCATGAGTTCATGCTACCTTCAAAGTAAGGGAGCAGAGCCTGCTCCGCCAGGAGAGCAAATCCAATGACGATGATACGTAGTTCTAACGCTAAAATCTCAAACCGGCTCACCCGTTTTGTATCCTTACCGGTTCTGAGGGCTTTGTACGGCCTGGCTTTATCGTTAGGTGCACCGGCGGGTTGGGTTCTAGTCCAGAAACTTGCGGGGCGTGATCCATTCTCTGGTGAACATTTTGATCTATTACT
>NZ_LWGE01001317.1:0-3432 GCF_001635315.1 Oleiphilus sp. HI0123 | reverse complement strand
ACGCAAGTCAATGCATCGTCTCGACCATACCGGTGAGAGTGACCCTATATCTGTACAAATTGCTGGCGGCGATCCAGAAATGCTAGCAACAGCGGCAGAGCTTAATCAGGAGCGAGGCGCACAGATCATAGACATCAATATGGGCTGCCCGGCCAAGAAAGTTTGTAACAAAGCAGCAGGCTCTGCACTGATGAGAGACGAAGACCTGGTAAAGGAAATCCTAAGTGCAGTGGTTGGGGCTGTCGACATTCCGGTGACGCTAAAAATACGCACTGGCTGGGATAAAAACTCTCGAAATGCATTAACGATCGCTAAAATGGCAGAGCAAAGCGGTATTGCAGCTCTCGCCATTCACGGCCGAACTCGAGCTTGCGCTTACCAAGGACAAGCTGAATACGACACCATCGCTCAAGTAAAAGAGGCGATAAGCATACCCGTTCTTGCTAACGGCGATATTGATTCGCCCGAGAAAGCAGAACAGGTATTGAAGCAAACAGGAGTTGACGGTCTGCTAATAGGTCGAGCTGCACAAGGCTGCCCTTGGATTTTTGATGATATCAACCACTACCTTAAGCACGGTACCAAGCGTGAAGAAAGACCGTTGGCCACCGTTCGCGATATCATCCTTCATCACCTAGAAGAACTACATCAGTTCTATGGTGAGAAAATGGGTCATCGCATCGCTCGCAAACACGTCGGCTGGTATCTGAAGGCAAGACCGAATCACCAAGAATTTAGACAATTTTTTAATAAAATTGAAACACCGGAAGCTCAGCTTGAGGCTGTGCGCACGGAGTTCGAAAAGCAAATCAACAATCAAATCAATAACGGGGAAATAGCCGCATGACTATAGAAGCGCTTGCTGCAGACAAACAAGAAGAACAAACCTACACCAGTCAAACTCAAATTGAAAACGCTGCCACTTTAAGGGATTGCGTTGAGAAGACGCTGAGCAACTACTTTGAACAACTTGACGGTGCTCCAGTCACAGATGTTTATCAACTAGTTCTCTCAGAAGTAGAAGCACCTCTACTTGAACAAGTACTAAAATATACGCGCAACAATCAAACCAAAGCTTCTGTTCTACTTGGTTTAAACAGAGGAACCTTACGCAAGAAGCTTAAGCAGTACGGTCTACTTTAAGTCAGAGTTTTTTATTTTTCTTATACAGGTTTGGAATAAACATGAGCAATACTAACGATCTGGTCCAGGTGAAAAGAGCGCTAATCAGCGTTTCAGACAAAACGGGCATCGTTGAATTCGCCTCTGCCCTAAACGATATGGGCGTTGAAATACTTTCAACGGGCGGAACCTACAAATTACTACAGTCTAACAGCATTCCTGCTGTCGAAGTTTCTGACTATACCGGTTTTCCCGAAATGATGGACGGTCGAGTCAAAACACTTCACCCTAAAGTTCACGGCGGAATTTTAGGGCGCAGAGGTCAGGATGACGAAGTAATGCAAGCTCATGAGATCAAGGCTATCGACATGGTTGTCGTTAACCTCTACCCTTTTGAACAAACTGTCGCAAAGGAAGACTGCAGCCTAGAAGACGCTGTAGAAAACATTGATATCGGCGGACCAACGATGGTACGTGCTGCTGCTAAAAACCATGCACACGTAAATATCGTTGTTAATGCGAGCGACTACCAGAACATTCTTGATCAAATGCGTGAGAACGATGCCTGCACAAGTTTGGAAACACGTTTTGACCTAGCGATTAAAGCTTACGAACATACAGCTGCCTACGACGGCGCGATTGCCAACTACTTTGGCCGATTGGTTCCAGGTGGCAGCAAAGAGTTCCCAAGAACATTTAACGTTCAAATGAACAAAACTCAAGAACTTCGCTATGGTGAAAACCCTCACCAGAACAGCGCGTTTTATGTTGAAAAGAATGCACCAGCCGATTCAATCTCTGGCGCTAAACAGCTTCAAGGAAAAGAGCTTTCGTTCAACAATATCGCCGACACCGATGCAGCACTTGAGACCGTAAAGCTATTTGACGAACCTGCATGTGTCATCGTCAAGCACGCAAACCCTTGTGGCGTATCAGAAGCCGGCTCTATTCTAGAGGCTTATGAAAAAGCTTATGCAACGGACCCTGAATCTGCTTTTGGCGGTATCATCGCCTTTAACCGTGAGCTTGATGCGGAAACCGCGACAACTATCGTCGACCGACAGTTTGTTGAAGTTATTATTGCTCCGAGCGTTAGCGCCGAAGCGAAAGAAGCCGTAGCCGCTAAGAAAAATGTCCGCCTCCTAGAGTGCGGTGCATTTTCTGACAGCGCAGCATCTTTCGATTATAAGCGCGTCAATGGCGGCTTACTGGTGCAAGATCGTGACTTAGGCATGATCAGTAAGGAAGATTTGACTGTTGTCTCCAAGCGCCAGCCAACAGACGAAGAAATTGATGACCTCTTATTCACCTGGAAAGTTGCTAAAATGGTTAAGTCCAATGCGATTGTTTACGGCAAGAGCGCTCAAACTATCGGTATTGGTGCCGGGCAAATGAGCCGTGTCAATTCAGCACGCATCGCAGCAATCAAAGCTGAGCATGCCGGACTTGCCGTGAAAGGCTCTATGATGGCTTCAGATGCCTTCTTCCCATTCAGAGACGGCATAGACAATGCCGCAAATGCCGGCGTTAGTTGTGTCATCCAGCCAGGCGGTTCAATGCGTGATCAAGAAGTCATTGATGCAGCTGATGAGCACGGTTTGGTAATGGTATTTACCGGAATGCGTCACTTCCGACACTAAGCAAATAAGCTCTGTATGACCGTGCACCCGCCTCTGTTTGAGACTTGGTGCACGGTACTCTTCCTGCTATACATCTACTCTTCTGCCTCTAGTTAGCACTACCTAATAATATACGCTAGACTATTTTTACCTATTAATCGGACGCCCGAAGGCTTCCACGGACTTCTATCATTAATGGAGCAACAACAGTGTCAGATTACGTACGCATTAAAGTAAGGGGCTATCACCTCGACCAACACGGCCACCTCAACAACAACGGCTATACCCGCTTTTTCGAAGAAGCTCGCTGGGTATTGTTTGAAAACTTCAATGCCATAGAGTTTTTCTCACAGCTTGATCTGACACTGACCTTGGTAAATAGCAATATAAACTATCGTCACCCATGCCTCTTCAATGATCAGCTCGAGATCCATACCAAGGTAATGCGCATAGGTAATACCAGCTGTAAAATAGATCAAACTATCTACTTGGAAGGTAGCAACACGATTATCGCAGATGCCAGCAATACTTTTGTATTAATGGACAACAAAGAACATAAGGCTGTGCCGATTCGCGACCAAGCTAGAGAGAAGCTGGCCCAACTTGCAAACTCTGCTTAGCATTCATAAGAGTTGGTTGTTCGTAAAACCACTCTTGCCCATTTTACGAACAATTATTTTTTATATCTCCT
>NZ_LWGE01001316.1:0-5237 GCF_001635315.1 Oleiphilus sp. HI0123 | reverse complement strand
TGATGGATATATTCAATAGGGTCTTCGATAGAAATAATATGACCTTTACTATTTCTATTTCGGTGCCCGATCATTGCTGCGAGAGAAGTTGACTTACCCGTGCCCGTTGCACCGACAAAAATAATCAGGCCACGTTTTGTCATTGCTAACTGATTGATGGTTGTAGGTAGACCCAAATCTTCAATGCGTGGAATATTAGTTTCGATTCGACGCAGCACCATACCGCACAAATTTCTTTGCATGAAGGCACTTACACGAAAGCGGCCAATGCCACGGGCACTGATAGCAAAGTTACATTCGCTTTTCTCAGTGAACTCGTCACGTTGTTTCTCTGACATGACATCAAATACAATCTCACGACATTGTTCGGGCGTGAGTGCGTGCTTGGTAACAGGGACGAGCTTGCCGTGGATTTTGATGCTCGGTGCGACACCAACAGTAATAAATAAGTCAGAGCCACCTTTTTCGACCATGACTTTTAAGAGTTTTTCAAAATCCATGTTACATATCCTGAATCATTTTATCTTTGTTCATAACGCGGCCTAAGTTAGAAATTCTCAGGGATCTTGGCTTTTTCTCTTGCTGTATCACGAGTGATAAAGCCCTTGCTTAGTAGGTTCTGCAAGCACTGGTCGAGTGTTTGCATACCGATTGATGCGCCCGTCTGGATAGCACTGTACATCTGGGCGACCTTATCCTCACGAATCAGGTTACGAATTGCAGGGGAGCCGATCATAATTTCATGTGCAGCAACTCGGCCACCATTGGTCTTTTTCAACAAGGTCTGAGAAATAACAGCCTGTAAAGACTCGGAAAGCATTGATCGAACCATCGCTTTTTCTTCTGCAGGGAATACGTCGACGACACGGTCAATCGTTTTAGCTGCTGAGGTGGTGTGCAAGGTGCCAAATACCAAGTGACCCGTTTCTGCTGCGGTCAGTGCCAAACGGATGGTTTCAAGGTCACGAAGCTCACCAACCAGAATAATATCGGGGTCTTCACGAAGCGCTGAACGTAGCGCTTCGTTAAAGCCCAAGGTGTCCCGATGAACTTCACGTTGGTTCATTAAGCACTTTTTACTTTCATGAACAAATTCGATCGGGTCTTCAATCGTTAGAATGTGGTCGTAGCGGTTGTCATTGATATAGTCGATCATGGCGGCCAATGTGGTTGACTTACCAGAACCGGTTGGCCCTGTTACCAGAACCAAGCCGCGTGGGACTTCAGCAATATCTTTGAAAACCTGGCTCATTCCCAGGTCTTCCATGGTGAGTACTTTCGAAGGAATAGTACGGAATACTGCGCCAGCACCACGGTTCTGGTTAAAGGCGTTTACACGGAAGCGAGCAACACCGGGTACTTCGAACGAGAAGTCAGTCTCCAAGAATTCTTCAAAGTCTTTTCGTTGCTTGTCATTCATTATGTCATAAATCAGTGAATGAACTTCTTTGTGCTCCATCGCTGGCAGGTTGATACGGCGAACATCACCGTCAACACGGATCATTGGCGGTAGTCCGGCAGATAAATGTAAATCGGAAGCGCCTTGTTTGGCGGAGAATGCCAGCAGTTCAGTAATATCCATGGTCGTCCTCTAAAGCCTATAACTTTGTATCTTAGATTTTTAAATGAGAAAGCTGATCCAGAAGGATAAAGCTTGTTAATACAGGTTGTTTTTGCTCAAATGCATGTCGACTTTAAGACACGCCACGCAAACTTATATTATGAACTTCAGCATAGCAGACAAGCTCCAGAACGTAAGAAAAAGGATACAAAAAGCCACAATTGATGCCGGCCTAGCAGAAAACTCCGTGCAGCTCCTGGCGGTGTCGAAAAAGAAGCCTGCTGAAGCAGTCTTTGAGTTATTTAAGCAAGGGCAGAAAATATTTGGCGAGAACTATCTTAATGAAGCGCTTGAAAAGCAGATAGCGGTCAAGGCTTTATTGACGAAAGAAGGCAATGCCGAAGATATCGTCTGGCACTTTATTGGCCCGATTCAGTCGAATAAAACGCGGCCGATTGCTGAAAGCTTTACTTGGGTGCATAGTGTTGATCGCATAAAAATAGCACAGCGTTTAAATGATCAGCGCCCGGACACTTTATCGCCACTGAATATTTGTATTCAGGTGAATATTGATGAAGAAGAGACTAAATCGGGCATATTGTTGAGTGATTTGCCTGAGCTTTGTCGAGCACTAGAAGATATGCCTCGTTTGAAGCTACGCGGCTTAATGTGCATACCTCAAGCAAATCAAAGTGAAGAGAGTTTGAGCACCGCGTTTACGAAGATGAAGTCGGCATTTAATGATCTGCAAGAAAGCTATTCGAGTGTCGATACTCTCTCGATGGGAATGTCTGGTGATATGGAGCAGGCAATTGCCTGTGGCTCAACAATGGTCAGAGTTGGAACCGCTTTGTTTGGCGAACGCTAGAGCTTGGAAACAGTTTTTGAATTTTTGAACAGGAAGTGAACTAACAATGAACTTGAATGAACAAAAGATCTGCTTTATTGGCGCAGGTAACATGGCACACGCCATCGTTGGTGGCCTAGTAAAGAAAGGTTTAAACGCAAGCAATATTGTAGCAACTGCACCAAACCTTGAACATCGGGAAGCGATGCAGAACACATGGCAGGTCGAGGTAGATGAAGACAATGCTCGCGCTGTTAGCACGGCAGATATTGTCGTGCTCAGTGTAAAGCCTCAGGTACTGCAGTCGGTATGTGAGTCATTGAAAGGCAGCCTTAGTCATCGTCCTCTAATCATCTCTATTGCGGCAGGCATTGGTTTGGACCTGCTGGCACAGTGGTTGGGCTCTGAGCAGGCATTGGTGAGATGCATGCCGAATACCCCAGCCCAGGTACTCAAGGGTGCGAGCGGCTTGATCGCGAATGCGAATGTAAGCGATGAACAAAAGAACTTGTCAGATGAATTGTTTCAGGCAATTGGCTTGGTTGAATGGGTAGATCAGGAAAGCTTGATTCACTCAGTGACGGCCTTGTCAGGTTCAGGGCCAGCGTATATCTTTTTGATGATCGAAGCGATGGAAGCAGCCGCGATAAAACAAGGGCTCTCTGCAGATACGGCTCGAAAGCTGGCAGCACAAACCGTAGCGGGTGCCGCTGAAATGGTGCTTAGTGGTGATGTGGCACCAGCCCAGCTAAAGCGCAATGTGATGTCTCCCGGCGGAACAACAGAGCGAGCGATTCATACTTTCGAAGAGAAGGGCTTGCTTGAAATTGTCGATGAGGCAATGCAGGCCGCAGCAGATCGATCAGTAAGCTTGGCAGAAGAGCTGAAGGCTTAAACTATGAAGATTGCATTGCTGCTGACAGGTTCCGAGTTGATGACCGGTGATATTGTTGATAGTAATTCGGCGATGATCGCTGAATACTGTCTTGATCAAGGTATTCAGGTGGCTTACAAGGCGACCGTTCCTGATGAACTAGACCTATTGGTTTCAGAAATAGAGCGCTTAAGTCAGCACTTTGATGTTCTGATTGTTAACGGTGGCTTAGGGCCGACAACAGATGACATGACGGCAGAAGCTCTGGCTAAAGTTCTAGGCAAGCCAATCAAGCAGCACGAGCAAGCTCTGGCACACCTGAGCTCTTGGTGTCAGCAACGCAACTACCATTTAAGTGATGCCAACAAAAAGCAGGCGATGCTGCCCGAAGGGATTGCTTTGCTGGCAAATAGTATCGGTTCTGCAGTGGGTTTTTGGGCGCCTCATAATGATTGTCAGATTTATTGTACTCCGGGTGTACCGAAAGAACTTGAGCTGATGCTGCGTGAGGAGATCTTACCGAGTCTAAAGGTTACTTTACCGAGTGATATTGAGGTGAAGCGCCTTCGCTACCGCGTTTTTGGTTATGGTGAATCAAAACTTCAGCAGGTGCTGGCTCAGACCTTTCCGGATTTGCCTGCTTGCATTGAGATAGGCTTTCGAGCCTCTCTACCTCTAATAGAACTGAAACTGAAGGTTGATAGGCTAGAACATCATGCTACTTTAGGTGAATGGGGCAAGAAGATAGAAGCATTGCTTGGTGATCATATTGTCACTAAGGATCAACGCTCTATTGCTCACGTTGTCGTAGATAAGCTTAATGCCGAAAGTAAAACGCTTACCTTTGCCGAGTCTTGTACGGGCGGCAAGATAGCTTCTTTAGTGACAGAGATTAGCGGCGCATCGGCAGTGTTTGAAGCGGGTGTTGTCTCTTATTCCAATGAGATTAAACATCGAGTACTTGGCGTGTCGCAAGACTCTTTGGATAAGTATGGTGCTGTGAGCGAGCCTGTTGTCAGAGAGATGCTGGCGGGTGTGCTCGAATTAAGTGGTGCAGACATAGGAGTGTCGGTATCAGGCATCGCTGGTCCAAATGGCGGTACCGAAGAAAAGCCAGTTGGTACTGTTTGGGTCGCTTGGGGTGCAAAGAACAATATCAAAGCACGTGAATTCTACTTTCCGGGTAGCAGGGTGTTTTTTCAGGAACTAGTTTCAGCCTTAGCTCTGGATTTGGTCCGGCGAGAATTGATTGATTCAAGTGAAGAACCGGAATATTTTCGTGCCAGAAAAAAGCCGGGGTCAGAGTAGAGTAGCGCTTACTTAAGCTGAATTGAGACCATGCTATAGATAAGCTGTAAAAGTCGGCACGCAATGAAATAGCGGTTTCGACTAGAGCCTACAAATACCCTGCCTAAACTTTGTCAGCAAAGTGCCAAAGGCAGACCTACGAGCTTGTTTCACGTTTGGCCCGATTGCCATAAACAATGTGGCGCAGATTCATTATTTATTACGTAGTTGCTGATATTTTATACTAGATTCATAACTATTTAGTATGTCTTTTGATACTTCATGTTCGGCGTCGAAATAGTCACAGATGACTCTAACTTTTTTTAATAGCCCTCTCTGTGTGAAAGCCGAAGCACCGATCCATACTTCACCCTTGCTACCAATTAATACAGCGTGGTACGTAAGTAGCCTTTCACTCCCTCCATCAATTCTCCTCACTATGCCCTGTGCGCGTTGAAGCTTTAATTTCACATTTCTTCCTAGTGAATACTTAGAGACTAATCCTTTATGTCTAAAAACTTCAACAATTCCATTGCTCTTATTGAAAAGGAATATTAGTCCTGCTGACCTTCTGTAGCTATGAAGTGATAGAAAAAAAGCTACAACCATAAGTAGTAGAACAACTATCAAGGAAAATTCTATATTATCGCCAACTAGCTGATTTTGCT
>NZ_LWGE01001315.1:0-7043 GCF_001635315.1 Oleiphilus sp. HI0123 | reverse complement strand
AATAGGCTTTACTTCTGACTCTCGTTCTTTGGAAGTCATGGTCCACATCACATCGATACCCTTGCTTTGGCTCAACTGTTTGATAGCCCGGCCTTGTGTCATAAAATACTGCGAGGGTTCTACTGTTAGAGGCACCGAATGATAACTTAGGGCTAGCTTTAATAGCTCTATTGGGTAACTGTGATGTTTGGTGAATACTTCGCCTGGCTGAGGGTAGCGAATGCTCGTTTGAGTTATCGCATTGGAAAATGAGCTGAAGAGCGAGAGCAATAAGCTGATGTAAATGAGTTTCGAAAAATTCATAATTCGCTGTTACTCCTACCAAGCAAATATTGAGACAGGTATGGCAGTTGGAAGGAATCGATTGCCATCTAAGCAAAAGCGAATTTGACACCTACTAAAAGGGCGCTATTTTTTCCTTCCCTAGCACTATACGATACCTTGAATGGCTCTGGTATTAAACTGTTCTTGTTTGATTCTAATCTAACAAAGATATTGTAAGAATAAACTCTGGGGCTGTCTTATCTTTTTAGGATTGATGGAGGGGCTTGAGGAGAGAGTACCCGGGCAAAACCCAGGCACTCTAGATATTGCTATTGCCTGATCTTTACTTTTCTTCTGGTTTTGGTGCGTAAGGCCCAGGAAGTAGACCCCAGTGCTGGTTATTGACCAGGTTACTACTCGCCATAGCAGAAAGTTCAGGTGTGTGATCGACAATACTGCCGGCAATTTGATCTACTAATGCACCAATGAGAGCACCAGCCAAACCGCCACCGCCGTCACCTGAAGACTTCACAGCTTGGGCTCTGCCATTCCATAATATTTGTCCACTCTTGGCATCTATTAATCGCCAATCTGAAGCCACGACAGTCTTTGAGGATATCACTTGGTACTCCTGCCCCCACTGCTTGATATCAATGTATAACACTGCGTCAGGGTTGATAATTTCCCTAATTTTGTCCAAGGGAATAGTATTCATTTCAGCCGTTGTAGGGAGCCCATTCTCTTTAAACAAAGTATCGACAACTGAAACAGGAAATACATAGTAGCCTTTTTCTGCCAAGGGCTCAGATATCGAGGAAATAAGCGTATAGGGTGCATTAACTTCGACAGAGCTATTATTGGGTGGAATTACCAGAATAGAGGTCGGTTTGCTTTGCTTAAGGGCCGTGTAGTCATAACCTTTAACGGCACAACCGGATAAAACTCCAAAAGCAAGTATTGAAATAACTAAGAACTTGAATCCCTTCATTTTGTTTTCTCCTTATGATGGCTGTTAGATGCTTCCAAGGCGGTGTCTTGCATGTTGGAGCGAGTCAGAATGCCGTCAACAAATACGCTAGATTCAGGGTACAGTGCTTTTTCTTGTAGCAAAGCGCTTTTTGCCAGGCCAGGGTTTCCGGCTTGAGCGTGAACCATTCCTAAGTGAGCATATAGGCCGGGAGGAACTTTCATCCCTTTATTTTCTGCTCGCTCTATAGTTAGGTTTAGTTTATAGATCTGCGTGGCAGTATCTGCTTCGCCGGGGTTGAGGTAAATATCGTAAACGATTTCTTGGTAATCACCCCAATAGTACAAATTACTATGAGTTGAACATGCTTGAGCCAAAAGAATGACCGCCATTGCAGCGATCAACTTGATATTAATGTATTTCATCGAACTTCCTTATGTCGATAGTTAGTTGCTATTTTTCAACAGACCAAACGCCGGACTCTAGATCTCTAACTAAATTATTAATGGCTTCGGTAATCGCGAAGTTAAGAACTTTGCCATTAAGCGTTGCATCATAACCCGCTGTGCCACCGAAACCGATGACTTCGCGATTGCTCAGTGCATACTCTCCGGCACCTTGTGTTGAATAGATTATTTGGCTGGTTGTTACGTCAATGATATTGATGGAAACTTTGGCATAAGCAATTTGCTCCTTTCCGCGCCCCAAGATACCAAATAGTTGCTTGTCACCAACTTCTTTACGGCCAAACTCCGAGACTGCGCCTGAAACGACATATCTTGCGCCCGTAATGTTTTGCTTTTGACCGCGATAGGCAGCTTCTTGCTCAAGCTCTTTCATCGCGTCACGGTCAACAAGGTTGAATCTGTTCGTTTGTTGAAGGTGGGTCTTTAAGATGGTCTTGCCTTGCGAACCTAGGCGATCGCCACCAGAAGAAAATAGACCCTGCATATAGTTTGAACGGTTATTAAAATTGCCTACTACCATGGCTGTTTTCTTACCACTATAGTTTGTTTGATAGCTGGCAACTCGATCTGGTTGAATAGCTCGCTTACTTTCCGTTGCGCAGGCGCTAAGGAGTACAAAAAGTGAAACTAAGGAAATTACTTTGCTAAAACGTAAGGAGAAATTCTTCATAATTAAGGTCCTTCAGGTAGGTTTGCTCCAAAGATTATCACAGCAACAAGCCTAGGTGTACTGGATTAATCTTCAATATGGGGCGAATCACCCCGCTTAATTGGGTATAATATGCGCCAGTTTTATTTTTATCTCATTCTGTAAAAGAGGCCTCCTTTGACCCAGTTTCGTCCCTGTATCGATTTACATCAAGGCAAAGTAAAGCAAATTGTTGGTGGTAGCTTGAATGACCAAGGTGCCGATACTAATTTTGTGAGTGCTTATGATGCGGCTTACTATGCTTCCTTATACAAGGAGCATAACTTACAAGGTGGGCATGTTATTGCACTAGGCCCAGGAAATAAGGACGAAGCACTTAAGGCACTATCGGCCTGGCCTCAAGGTTTACAATTTGGCGGGGGCGTTAATCATGAAAATGCCAGCGAGTTTTTGGAAGCAGGTGCGTCGCATTTGATCGTCACGTCTTACCTCTTCGAAGATGGGGAGCTATCTTCTGACAGAATTGAAAAGATAAAAGCGGAGACGGGAGCGGAGCGTTTAGTGATGGATCTGAGTTGCCGAAAAACCGAATCGGGTTGGAATATTGCGACGGATCGTTGGCAAACAGTGACCCGTACTCAGATTACCAAGAATACCCTCGCTGAGTTGGCAGGGCACTGCAATGAGTTTTTAATACATGCTGCCGATGTTGAAGGGCTACAAGCAGGAATTGATGAGGACCTGGTTTCTTTATTAGGAGAAATTTCCCCCATTCCAGTCACTTACGCTGGCGGTGCACGTTCTTTCGAAGACTTAAAATTGGTTCATCAGTTATCTGGCGGCAAGGTTGATCTGACAATAGGGAGTGCCTTGGATATTTTTGGGGGGGCGGGGCTTACACTTGATGAGTGCATCTCATGGAATGAAAATCGCTAGCTAGGTTTTGTTTTTCAAATGGGCCTTAATCAGAAAGTTTCTGGGGCTGACTGAACTCTCACAGAATGTCGATATTTGGCAATGATAGCCATTTTCCTCCAGAAACAAGCAGCGATCCAGTACCAGCCAGGTTTCCAACGCGCGCCTAAATAACATCCTTACCAGCTCTAGTTTTTCGTATTCTTGATACTTGGTTTGCCCCAGAGATTGGTAGTGTAAAAAGTCTATTGTTTGCGGCAGGTCAATATCTTTTAGCTGCGCACATTTTTTGCAAAAACGTTCGAAGCCTTCTTGAAGAATACGAATGCTGAGAGAGGGGCAAGGAAGGTATTGATCAGTATGTCTGATATCTTTTTGGAGCGTATCAAAGCCGAGTCGCCAAGCTTGTAGTTGTTTGCGCTTTCGGGTTTCAGCGGCCGATGCCGTATTACACTGTCTTGTCGCTAAACGCAAATCCTCATTGCTTAGGCTCAGTAGGGTAGTTCGGCCTACAAGTGATAGCGCCTGGTAGTTTTCAGAGCTATTGAAGCGGTGATAGCAGCATGGTGAGAAGGTCATTCTGTTAGAGTGACTTTCTACACCTTGCTTTAGCATATGTACATGCAGGCCACCGCAGGCATGCAAGGCAATTAGGTGATGGTTAGCTTCAAGCAGCTGAGACAGGTCATCATTCAATACATCACACTCTAGCGCCACAGTTTGATTGCTCAATTTTCTGGTGCGGGAAAGGATATTTGCCTGATTGACTAGCTGCGTATCAATCTCTAAACCGGTGACTTTTTGCTTGTATAGCTCTGATATTAATCGACCTAAATGCAACTTTCCGCAACACCATTCAATAAGCGGCGTTGTGGGTGGAGATTGGCTTTTGATAAAGGACTTTATCTGCGCTGCTTTTCTGCCAGGAATTCCTGTATCCCAAAATGCGGGTAGTTCTACTTCCTTTGTTGCTTTTGATGTCTCTGAAGCTGGAACGCTAATAAGTGAAAGGAGTTCAGACGCCACGGGGAAATAATTGGCTGCCGAGGCTAGTAAGTCCTGATCAGAAAGCTGAAGCGTATCAATATCATCTGAGCTAAGTGAACGTAACCAGGCTTGCAATTCGGGGTAATCATCCAAGCGAGAGTCAATACTAGAAAAAGCAGGCGGCTTCCAAAGATGCTCATAGCGTTTAAGGATTTGATCTAATTTCGTAAAACGAGCTTTCATCTGAATAAAAAGTTCTTAGGAGATCTTTAGATTATAAATTAGATATTCTATGACGAACGGATGCAAACACTTAAGCGCTTTTGTTTCGTTTGTTATCGAATTGTTACCCAGGTATGGAGCATGTGAGACGCTGGCCGATAAGGTTAATAAGGCTAGCGTAAGCGTCAGCTCAAGTTATCAGGCAAGCAAATTGCATCCAAACTTCATAAGCGTATAAAAGGCAAAAAACTGCCGAAAAATTGGCATTGAGAGGTGGATCATGGGTATTAATGCACAAGAACTCAATGATTATGTAATTCGTCCCGCACTCGCGGCTTTGGATGAACGCTCCCAATTTGCAGAACATTACTTATTGAAGCTAGCTTCTAAACGTTCCTCTTACGGTGAGCACTTGGTAGCCTCGAAGCAGTCTGATGGTTTAGGTATTTATGCGATTAGTCCTGAAAGTCACACCGCTTTATGGGATGAGTATTTAGCTTTTCAACCAGACCTGGCGAGTACCGTACGGGGTTTGGCTTCGCAAAGGGCATTTTTGGAAAACCCTCATGCTGAACTTGCAACCAATCTTGTTTATGCAAGCGCGATAGCCTGGTTGTTGACTCAGTACCGTAAGAATTGTGAGCAAGACCCGGTATCTGGATATGAGGATATTGCCTGATTTTCAAAGCAATTCTTAGAACGGCTTTACCTTGGCTATCTCTTCTTTCAAGCGTCGCTTATATTCATCCTGATCTTCGATATCTTTTAACTTTGCATAGATGGTTTGTAAGTCTTGTTTGTACTGTTTCATCTTCTTTACATCGTCGCTTAAGAAAATCGTATAAGCTTTCATTGAAAAGCCCAAGACCAGGATGAAAGGGAGCGATAGAAGTGAAATGGAATGTAGGGTCAGAACCACTAGCCACTTAAGCAAGCCAGAAACACTGTTCCTGTTATACAACGGTAAAGTGAGGGCGTTGGTCCAGACTGAATAGTTTTTTCGAAGAGCTTCAAGAGCTTTTTTGTGGCCGACCCAAGACGGTGTAAACATCGCAAGTAGATCATAGTCTTTGCCGTTATCGAGCCGAATACGCATATTGAAACCTTCAGAATATACAGAGGGAATTATAGTAAAGGTCTAGCAGGAATATGCCAAGTAATGAGGAACTATTTTATAGCTCCTGTGGTGCTTTGTTGAGGGGGGCTATTCGTGATTCGTTATACTGCTCTAAAGGAATTATTCGATATCCATCAGCTATTTGTAGTATCTTACTTCCCGCTGCCGATACTTTCTTTAAGCCTATAACAAACCCTACCAACAGACCTATACCGATGAGTACTAAGCCTATAATGGTGATAATTAACCAGCGATTGATACTGTCGACAATCGGCGTTACGGTTTCGTCCCGAACTGTTTTAAGTGACTGAGTTAGCAGCTCATTTGAAGGCTGTTGAGCCTTCTTAATGGTTTCGGGAAAGCTACCAGCTGCCCGATTGAGTTTGTTGGTCATGCTGTCTACTTTATCGGCCAAGTCATTAATCAAACGCAACTGCTCGGGAGAGAGATCCTGAAGATTTTCTGAAACCTCATCCAGGGCAAGAGATAGCTTTTCGCTAGCTTCTCGGAGAACTATGCCTGACTCCTTCAACTCCTTGATCTCAATATTAATAGAGACATATTTTCCAAGGTCTTCAGAGGGCTGTTCAGGTGAAGGCATCTCTATCGAATTTGCATAAAGCTTTGCGCTGATACTTAAGCTAAACAGTATTAGTATAAGGAGGGAGGTCGTAACGGCTTTCATTATAGGCTTGTCCTGTTATTGCTTTGGAAGGCGGATATTTACATCCACGGCATTACTAGGAAAGTGCAAATGTATCAAGCCAGTTTCCGGGTTGTTACGAGAAATAATCCAGCGCTGGCTGTCGACGCCTACTAAGGTTCCCGTTACGGGTACCTGTCGGTAGTCACTAGGTGCGATAACAACCTTACTGCCAATTCTATGGTCTGAGGTGTAACGCTTGTCTAGTTGCCGAGGTTGGGCTTCTCTCCCGATATCGATCGCCGTATCGATACTAATTTCATTGTCAGGAGAGTTGGTGAAAGCCTTCATTTTTTGGTACCAAGCCAACGCGGCTGTATTCTTGGAAATATCCTTTTTAAGGCCGACTTCCGTCAGAAACCAGAAACAATGATAAGCAGAGAAGTCTAGAATATTCGGTGTGTTACCACCGATAAACTCATTCGAGCTTAAGTTTTCTGATAGATAGCTTAGACCTTGCTTAATATGTTTGTTGGCTGATCTAGGGCTGCCGAGGGATACCGAGGCTTTGGCGCCCATTTCTATCCTGTCTTTCAAGAACAGAAGTAAATTCCATAAGCCTTTGTCTTTAGCAATACGTCGAAGTAATGATAAAGAGAATGCTTTATTTACACATGCAAAAAATAGCTTTGATTCAAGCCATTGTCTTTCAGTTAGAAGGCCTTGATTCAGAGCTTCGTTGGCTAACGATGGTTCGTCAGCGATAGCGGCGAGTTCATCAGCTATAAGGCTCGTATCACAAAAAATATCAG
>NZ_LWGE01001314.1:0-4913 GCF_001635315.1 Oleiphilus sp. HI0123 | reverse complement strand
AGCCCTCTATGTAACAAGGAAGGTTTAGAAAGTCGTCGTACGATCGACTTCAATCGCAGCATCCATTGCTTCCAGTAAGGCTTTGCGTGATTTTAGCTTAGTACCGTGATGAGCCTTCATATTCAGCTTTTTATACTCTTCAGCCAACGCTTTAGCTTCAGTCATTAGCTGATCTGCATCGACAAGCTTATCCAAAAATCCTGCATCAACAGCCGTTTCAACATCAAAGATTTCTGCATTCATTACCGAGCGATTAAAGTAGTTTGTCGGGATACGACCACGCGCCATTTCAATGCCTGCCTGGTGCATTGTCATACCAATCGCCACTTCATTCAGGCCTAGCTTAAATGGACCTTTAGCACCAATACGGTAATCGCTACATAAAAGAATAAAGGAGCCTTTGGCAATCGCATGACCGCTACATGCAGCAATAATTGGCGTAGGAAAAGCCAACATTCTACGCGTTAAAGTAGAACCTTCTGCCACAAGCGCAGTCGCATGATCCATACTCTTCTGCATGGTTTTCAAATCATATCCACCCGAGAATATACCTTCCTGACCAGTGATAATAACCACCGCTCCGGTCTCTTCAGCATGATCAAGCGCTTCATTCAATTCTGCAATGACCTGGTGAGAAATTGCATTCACCTTACCGTTTTGAATTTTGATCGTGGCTACTTTATCTTGCAACTCAAACTGTACCAGTTCCATACTAACTCCTAACTATATCTCTTATGTTTTTTGTCCAACCGAGGGTTGTTCGAATTAATGTAATATACGGTCTTCACGCTCTTTTTCTTCAGCTTCGACAATCGATTTAGATAGTGCCCCGGCAGCTTGAACACCCGCACCGATCATTGCTTTCGCTATCGCTGCTTTATGCTCCCCCAAAAAGCCTTCAACCTCTTCTGAAAATTGGATTTCGACCAAGAATTCGCCGTCATCATCCATTCGCTTCAAGGCGAAGCTACCGTTTTCTAATTCAACTATCTCTAAAAATGCGCTACTCATTCAAACTCCAAATTTATATAGAAACCTGCTCACCAGGTAAGTTATATAGTACCTGCGGCCTTCTTTACCATTCTGTTTGTTGCTCTCGCCTTTGCTGAATATAAGTTTTTACTTCTTCAATAAGTTCTAACAAAGTCAGCTCTCTATCACCTTCAATAGCTGTCTCGGTCAAATTAATAACCTCAATTCGAGGCACACTTGCTTCTGTGCTAGCTGCTTGCCTAGAATGCGGCGAATTTTCTCTGTAGAGCAGAGGGTCAACAGATAAAGCCAACAAGCGTTGATACCAACTTCCTTGCTCCTGCTTCTGCGCAAACAGGAACTGGCAATCGGGCATATTCTGCGCCAATTCTGAAGACTCATCTTGCAAGGCGTCAGCAGGGATCTTTAAATAGGCTGATAATTCTTCTAGCCAGGCTTCCCAGGCATACTTCAAACTCAAACTAGCGCCAACAACGGCAGCCTGTGCAAGCGCAGCATTAGTACTTGTCTCTGCCTGCTTTGCTTGTGTTTGTGCTGCATACAAATAAGTGTTCACCCTGCTCTTAATATCACTCACCTAAAAGACTCCGTCGACACACACTTACAGCCCAGAAACCCTGTTAAATTGGATTTCCAGACTAATACCTGAGACTAATAAACGCTCCAGTATACCCCATTCAGAGCATGGGGTCATGACTGCTCTGAATATGGAACTTTAATTATCCTGAAGACTTGCTGAATGGGCATTCATGCACTTTAATTAGTAATCATAAATACATCCCGTGGAAAGACCTTTTCATATGACAACACGCGTCCTGATCTGCGACGACTCCAGCGTAGCTAGAAAGCAAATGGCGAGAACCTTGCCAAGTGACTGGGAAATAGAAGTTTCATTTGCGAAACATGGTGAAGAAGCATTGGCAGCCATTAAAGAAGGCTTGGGAGACATTATGTTTCTCGACCTCAACATGCCAGTCATGGATGGTTATGAAACCTTAGAGCAGATTCAGAAACAAGATTTGCCAACGATGGTAATTGTCGTATCAGGAGATATTCAACCTGAAGCACATGAACGCGTTAAGGCTCTAGGCGCAATCGACTTCATTAAGAAACCTACTTCGACTGAAGCGCTCACAGAGCTACTTGAGAAATTTGGCCTTTACAGAGCACCAGAGCCCTCAGCCGCTCCTGCTACGCCTGCAAGAGCACCGATAATTAAGAAAGGTGAAATCGGCAATATTGGCACCCGCGACTGCATGCAAGAAATAGCGAATGTCGCAATGGGACAAGCAGCTGACCTACTCGCTCGGCTTTTGAAAGTCTTCGTAAAACTGCCTATACCAAACGTTAACTTGCTCGAAGTTAGTGAGTTAGAAATGGCCTTATCACTCACCGAGCAACAAGACACCTACTCTGCCGTTTGCCAAGGTTTTATCGGTTCGGGTATTAGTGGCGAAGCCTTGCTCATTTTCAGTGATTCAAGTTTTGGTGATATCGCCAAGCTGCTCGACTACAAAGGCGAAGTCGATCGCATGGTTGAGCTTGAGCTACTAATGGAAGTGGCCAGTATTCTAGTGGGCGCCTGTACTAACGGTATTGCCCAACAACTCGACACCACCTTCAGTCAAGGGCACCCGGTTGTTTTAGGGCAGCATGTCAAAGTAAGTGAATTGATCAAAGCCAATGCCAAGCGCTGGAAGAAAACACTCGCCATTGAAATCACTTACGAAATTGAAAACTACAACATTAGTTGCGACCTGTTATTACTGTTCACTGAAGATTCACTGGACAATTTGAACAAACGACTTTCCTACTTGATGGATTAATAGCCGAACTATGGAACGATCACAGATAGATATAAAAGAATTTCACTGGCTGATGGATATGCTGCAAACCATCGATGTCGGCCTCGTGGTACTGGATCGCAACTTTAGCATTAAAGTTTGGAACAGTTTCATGGAGAGCCATAGCGGCATAACTCCATTGCAGACCAAAGACAAGAATCTCTTTGACTTATTCCCTGATTTGCCCAGAGATTGGCTAGAGCATAAATCTAATTCAGTGTTTATGTTAAAAAACCGCTCCTTTATGACCTGGGAGCAGCGACCTTATCTGTTCAAATTCAAAAACTACCGCCCAATTACCGGCACAGAACCATTCATGTACCAAAACGTGACCATCTCACCTTTGGTATCTGCTGATGGAACGGTAAACCATATCGCTATCATTCTCTATGACGTGACTGATATTGCCGCGAACCGGAACGCACTGGAACGAGCGAACTCTGAATTAGAAATGCTGAGTCGAACTGATCGCCTGACTCGGCTAAACAATCGAGGTTATTGGGAAGAGTGCCTAGAAGCAGAGTTTAGCCGTTATAAGCGCTATCACACGACTTGCTCTGTCATTATGTTTGATATTGACCACTTCAAGAAGGTAAATGACACCTATGGTCACCAAGCCGGCGATGAAGTAATCAGGCAAGTTTCTCAGGCACTTCGGGATAACCTTCGTAAAACTGATATTGCCGGCCGCTACGGTGGTGAAGAGTTTGGCGTTATTCTTGGTAACACCGATGCCGAACATTCCATGGTTTTCTGCGAACGTGTTCGCAAACAGATCGAAGCCATGGAAGTTGTTCATGACGGTAAAACAATCAAATTTACCATTAGCTTGGGAATTAGTCAGGCTGTTGAAGCCACTAGCGACTATATGACCTGGCTTGAACAAGCTGACCAAGCCTTATATGCCTCTAAAGAAGGCGGGCGAAACCAGACCAATACATTCTCCCATAGTTAAAATCTAGCGTGCCGCCGAAAGGTGTGTCGCGCTAGAGATAACGTCATCAACCACGACAATTCTAATAATATTTTGGAGTCACTATGATCCGCCGCTCAAAGTTTCAAAACATAAGCTTTGCTATTCTTGCCGCCGCTAGCGCACCAGCACTTTCCCAAACATTAGCCCCTGCTCAATCCGTATCGCCATTACAAGAAGAAATACAGTGGCTACAGGCAGAGACTTATGTTTCTACGGCAACTAAGACTTTGGAAGATATTAAGAAAAGTGGAGCAAGTGTTACCGTCATTACCGCTGCTGACTTAAAAAGAATGGGTGCGCGCAACCTAATGGACGCACTAAAGCGCGTACCTGGCTTAGGTGTTTACCAAACTAATATGGGAGGGTCTACCCTCGAGATAAGAGGGCTAAAAACAGACTTCAGTGAAAAAGTATTATTTCTAATCAATGGCCACGCTAACAATAACAACCTGGTAAATGGTGGTGCACTAAGCTCTTACAACAACTTTATTGTCGATGACATTAGCCGGGTAGAAATTGTCCGTGGCCCTGGCTCAGCACTCTACGGAGCCAATGCTTTTGTCGCCGTAATTAACATCATCACCAAAACGGCTCAGAATACACAAGAAACAACACTAAGCGCAGGCATCGGAAGTGACCAATCAAGGAAGCTCAATGCATCGTATCGCGATGGTACAGGCCCTTTAAAGATGGTGAACAGATTGTAGCCATCATTTCGGACTACATTATGCCTGTTACCAAAGGCGATAAGTTCTTGATTGACGTTCATGCCATGTTCCCTGATATCATCAAGATAATACTCACGGGTCATGCCGATAGCTCAGCAGTCCAAGAAGCCTATGAACAAGCGAATCTTGCCGCCTGTTTTGGCAAGCCCTGGGAAATAGAGGATATACTCACCTGCTTAAGAGAGCATTTATCCAATAAGTAGCTGTACGGAGACAGAAGTCTAAGCATGGGAATTCGCAACAAACTACTTTTCATCATTGCTAGTGCACTTTTACTTGTGCTTTATGTCAGCACTCACCTTCAAATAAACCTACACAAGCAAGCATTTGATACCGAGTTAGAGAAGCGTATCGTTCTGCTAAAACATAACC